>PNND01000331.1 GCA_013824045.1 Rhodobacter sp.
CGCGGTCGAGGACGGCTTCGAGATCGGCGGGGTCTTCCAGCCGTTCGGTCGGGCAGAGGGGGCGGACCATGGCGGCCTGATCGGGGAGTTCGTGCAAGAGGCCGAGGCCTTTGCCAAGGGACGCGCGGCGGTTCACGCCGGAGATGACGAGGATCGGGACGGAATCGGCCTTGGCCTGCCCCATGGCGGTAAGCGCGTTCAGCAGGCCGGGGCCGGTGATGACGAAGGCGACGCCGGGTTTGCCGCTGGCCCGGGCATAGCCATCGGCCATGAAGGCCGCGCCCTGTTCATGGCGGGGGGTGACGTGGCGGATGCCGCCGCCTGCAAGGCCGCGATACAGTTCGATCGTATGGACGCCGGGGATGCCGAAGACGACCTCGACCCCGCGCGCCTTGAGCCCTTCGACCAGCGCCTGCCCGACCGTTCTCATGCCGCTTGCCTTTGTGCGGCGGCGAAGGCGGCGATGCGGGTGCAGGCCTCAAGGATGCGGTCATCAGGTTGGGTGAGCGAGAGCCGCACCCAGCCCGCAAGCGCGGTGCCGAAGCTTTCGCCGGGCATGACGGCGACGCGGGCCTGTGCGAGCAGGGCGCGGGCAAAGGCCTCGCCCGTGGGGCCTGTCGCGCGGATGTCGAGGAGCGCGAACATGCCCGCTTGCGGCATGTGGACAGTGAGGCCCGCCGTGCCGTGGAGGTGGGCGTGAATAAGGGCGGCGCGGCGCTGGAAGCGGGTCATCATCTCGGCCGCGATGGGCGAGGGGGACGAGACGGCCTCGGCCGTCATGTCGGCGATGAAGGGTTGGCTGCCGAAGAGCATGGTTTCCGACAGGGGCAGGAGGCGGGTGCAAAACTCAGCGGGGCCGACGCACCAGCCGGAGCGGAAGCCCGGCGCAGCGTGGGATTTGGAGATGGAGGAGGCGATGACCACCCGTTCGGCGTATTCGTGCAGATCGAGCGGGGAGGCGAAGGTCACGCCGGGGAAGCAGAGATCCTCATACACCTCGTCGCAGAGGACCCAGAGGTCGTGCTCGGCGGCCAGTTGGCAGAGCGCGGCGAGGTCTTCGCGCGACAGGACCGCGCCGGTGGGATTGTGCGGGCTGTTGAGGAACAGGACGCGCGACCGGGGGGTGATGCGGGCGGCGACATCAGTCGGCTGGATGCGGAAGCCGGCCTCGGGGCGCAGGGGGACTGGCACCACGGTGGCCCCGGTGGCGCGGATCAGGCCTTCATAGGTGGCATACATCGGATCGCCCACCAGCACCTCATCCCCCGAGGTGACCAGCGTTTGCAGGATGGCGTAGAGCGTGGTCTGGGTGCCGGGAAGGCACATCACCTGATCGCGCCCGATCTCGCGGCCCCGGCGCGCGGTGTAGCGGGCGGCGAGCGCGGCCACGAGGGCAGGCTCGCCCCGCCCGTTGGAATAGCCGGTGCGGCCTGCGGCCATGGAGCGCGCTGCGGTTTCCAGCAGGGCGGGCGGGGTGGCGACATCGGGTTCGCCGATGGTGAGTTCGATGACCGCCTCGCCTGCGGCCTGCATGCGACGGGCCAAAGCGTGGACTTCCCATTTCGCGCCGCCCAGATCGGCGAGGCTGTCGGTGACGGGCGCATATCTCATGGAGCGGTCTTTCTGTCGGATGTGTCGGACGTGTCGGAATAGGCGGAGGCGGGGAAGCGCACACCCAGCATCGCGCCGATGCCATCGAGCGCGATGCGCTGCACTTCGCCTGTGGCAAAGCTGTTGGGCAAGGAGCCGCCTTCGATCCAGAGCCCATCGATCAGGGCATTGCAGGCGATGGCCTGGCGCCGGTCGCGGGCGGGGTCAGCCGGGCGGGGGAGGGCGGCGATCAGGTCCTGCAGGCGGTCGCGGTAGCCCAGATATGTGGCCTCATGGATGGCATGCATCACCGGATCGTTGCGGCCAAGGTGCATGTAACTGGCCCAGACGCCCACCACGGCGGGGGTCATCACGGGCGGGCGGAAATTGGCGGCGATGAAGGCGGCAAGGCGGGCGACGGGATCATCTTCGGGCAGGCTTTCGCTGGCGCGGAGCGCCTCTTGCGTCATCGATTCCATGACGTGGCGATAGGCGGCGTGGGTCAGTTCTTCCTTGGACTGGAAGTAGTGCCGGATCAGCCCCGGCGTCACCCCGGCGCGGGCGGCGATGGCGCGGACGGTGGCGGCCTCGGTTCCGCCTTCTGCGACAAGCGCCATGGCGGCGGCGATGAGATCATCGCGGCGCTTTTCTTCGCCTTCTCGGCGATAGGGGCGGCGAAGGGCGGATGCGGGCATGACAGACCTGCGAATTATACGATTGAACAATAAATCAGTTTTGATCCCCACAGCAAGGGGGAGTTCCTGCATCGTGCCACAGCCGCGCCGGAAAGGCGATTGCGGGAACGACCTTTGGTCACTGCCCCCCGGCAGGGGATGGGGCGGGGCTGCGCGCCACATCCTTGTGGACGATGACATCGGCCTGCGGATAGGCAGCAAGGATGGCGCGGCGCAGGCTGGCACCGATGGCATGCGCCTCATGCAGGGTCTGGTCGCCGTCCAGTTCAATATGGATGTTCACAAAGATGCGGCTGCCGGCGGTGCGGGTTTTCAGGTCGTGATACCCGCGCACGCCGGGCCAGTCTGCCGCCATCTTGCCGATGCCCGCTACAATGGCCGGATCGGCGCGGCGGTCCATCAAAGCGTCCCATGCGCCCTTGCCGATCTTGGCCGCACCCAAGGCCAGCATCGCCGCTGCCCCCAGCGCGACGACCGAATCGACCGAGGCGAGGCCGAAGCGGCTGGAGGCCCAAAGCGAGGCGATGGCCCCGAGATTGGGCAGAAGGTCGCCGAGGTAATGCAACCGGTCGGCTGCGATGACGCGGCTTCCCGTTTTGCGCGCCACGCGGCCCTGCCACCAGATCAGGCCCAATGTCAGCAGGATGGAGATAATCATCACCGTCATGCCGATGCCTTCATCCGTCAGCGCCACTTGTTCGGGGGCCATCAGACGATCAATCGCGCCCCAGGCAATCGCCCCGGCGGCGATGATGATGAAGATGGCCTGTCCGAGGGCGGCCAGATCCTCGGCCGAGGAATGGCCGAAGGCGTGGTCTTCATCGGCGGGTTTCGCGGCATAGAGGATGGCAGCCATGGCGCCGAGGCTGACCATCAGGTCCATCGCGCTGTCTGCCAGAGAGGCGGCGACCGACAGCGACCCGGTCACCCCGAGCGCCCAGAGCTTCAACCCGACAAGCGTGCCAGCCACAAGAACCGAGGCGAGCCCGGCCGACAGGTTCATGCGGACCAAGGTGGGTAGGGGCATAATCGCGCCTCCGGCAGGGGTTTGCCGCCCGCTATCGCAGCGCGGCCCCCACAATCAAGCGCAAGCGACTCGCAACAGGTTATTCGATGGTTTCGGTGGGCGATACGCCCCAGAGCGCGGTCTTGCGGACCCAGCCGCGTTCGCCATCGACTGACAGGCGGCACCAGTCGGGCAGGCATTCCTGCACCCAGCCCACGACATTGCGTTCGGCCTTGAAGATCACCTCGGCCTCATCCTGCGGGCGGCTGTGGAATTCGGCCATGTCGGCGGCGATCAGCACGGAGCGCACGCCGGAGAGGAGAGCGTAATGCACCCAACCGCCCACGCCTTCGGCATCCTCGACCCGGCGCCAGTGTTCGTATTCGGCGGTGATGCGCAGCGGCATGCCTGTGCGGGTGAAGACCCAGTCGATGCGGTGGGTGAGGCCGGGGCCACGGCGGGCGTTGCCCTCATTGCCTTTAAGGCTGACGAAACGGGGAAGCGGCAGGTTGGTGACCATGCCTACATTCGGATCGCGTGGGACGGGCGGGGTCGCGGCGACGGCTGGGGTGGGGGCCTCAGCAGCCGGGCTGGGCGCAGCGAGAGCGGGGGCCGCTTCGGGCGGCGTGGCGACGGCGGCGGCCTGCACCAGCCCCTCGGGGCGGGGCATCGGACGCGTGACCTCTTGCGCGGGGGCCATGCTTGCCCATCCGATCACTGCGCCAACAATCGCGCCTGCCAGCGCCACCCGTGCCAGAACCATCATAACAACCGCCTGTTCCTTGGCCGCACGCCGGTATTCCGGTCGCCACGGCCCTGCTACTGCCCGTCTGGCCCGCGTCGTTGCGCGGACCTTGTCCTTCGGGGGCTTGTGCCTGCCCCCGCTTCCCGCCACTTTGACACCGACCGAACGGATTTGGAAGTGCAGGGAGGCGCCCCATGCCAGCAGGACGCTTGAGTGTTGTCGTGACGCGACGGTTGCCCGAACCGGTAGAGACCCGGATGAAGGAATTGTTCGATGTGGAGTTGCGCGATCCCGACACGCCGATGACGCGGGACGAGCTTGCGGCGGCGTTGCGCCGGGCGGATGTTCTGGTTCCCACGATCACCGATCAGATTGACGCGGGCCTCTTGGGGCAGGCGGGGGACAAGCTGAAGCTGATCGCCAATTACGGGGCGGGGGTGGACCATATCGACGTGGCCACCGCCCGCCAGCGCGGGATTCTGGTTTCCAACACCCCCGGTGTGGTGACGGATGATACCGCCGACATGACGATGGCGCTGATGCTGGCCGTGACTCGGCGCATCCCCGAGGGGCTGTCGGTGATGCAATCGGGCGAGTGGCAGGGCTGGTCGCCCATGGCGCTGCTCGGTGGGCGGATCGGGGGAAAGCGGCTGGGCATTCTGGGCATGGGCGGGATCGGGCAGGCCGTGGCGCGGCGGGCCCGGGCCTTTGGGATGCAGATCCACTATCACAACCGCCGCCGCCTGCGGCCCGAGGTGGAGGCGGAGCTTGAAGCGACCTATTGGGAAAGCCTGGATCAGATGGTGAGCCGGATGGATGTGATTTCCATCAACTGCCCGCATACGCCATCGACCTATCACCTGATGAACGCGCGGCGGCTGAAGCTTTTGAAACCATCAGCCGTGGTGGTGAACACCTCGCGCGGGGAGGTGATCGACGAGAACGCGCTGACGCGGATGCTGCGCGCGGGCGAGATCGCGGGGGCGGGGCTGGACGTCTATGAGCGCGGGGCCGAGATCAACCCACGCCTGCGGGAACTGCCCAATGTCGTGCTGCTGCCGCATATGGGATCGGCCACGCGGGAAGGCCGGATCGAGATGGGCGAGAAGGTGATCATCAACATCAAGACCTTTGCCGATGGGCACCGCCCGCCGGATCAGGTTGTGCCCAGCATGCTGTGATCGGCTTCTCCGGCCAGAGGGGCAGCCCCTTGCCGAGGTAAGGCTGCAGCGTGACGGGGGAAGCGGCTGTCTGAGGTTCAGACGCGGTAGTAGCTGCGATACCAGTCGACAAAGTGGCGGACGCCGTCGCGGATATCGGTGCGGGGGAGTGGGCCCGTCAGCGCCTCGATCAGGCTGGCATCGGCCCAAGTCGCGGGCACGTCGCCGGGTTGCATCGGCAGAAGACGCTTTTGCGCTGGCATCCCCAAGGCCGTTTCGACCGCTTGGACAAAATCCATCAACCCTACCGGCGCGCCGTTGCCGATATTGACCACCCGCCATGGCGCGACGGGTGAGAGGCTGTCCATCGTGCCCGCTGAAGTGGTCGGTGGAACGTCGATCAGGCGGATAATTCCTTCAACCAGATCATCGACATAGGTGAAATCCCGGCGCATGTCGCCGTGGTTGTAGATGTCGATGGGCTCACCCGCGAGGATGGCTTTCACGAATTTGAACAGCGCCATGTCGGGGCGGCCCCATGGGCCGTAGACCGTGAAGAAGCGGAACATCGTGGTGGGGATGGCGTAGAGATGGGCATAGGAATGGGCCATCGCCTCATTCGCCTTTTTGGTGGCGGCGTAGAAGGACATGGGGTGATCGGCCGCATGGGTTTCGGCATAGGGCATGGCCGTGTTCGCACCATAGACCGAGGAGGTGGAGGCCATGAGCAGATGCGCGGGCCGCGCGTGGCGCGCGGCTTCCAGCACCTCATGCGTGCCGATCAGGTTGGCGGTGACATAGCTGCGCGGGGCGTCTATGGAATAGCGCACCCCGGCCTGTGCGGCGAGGTGGATGACGGCATCCGCATCCTGCATGAGGCTGGCGACCAGATCGGGCGTTTCGATCAGCCCTTCGACGGCGCGGAAGCCGGGCATTTGCATCAGCATCTGGTGCCGGCGCTGTTTCAGGGTGACGTCGTAATAGGCGGTCATGCCGTCAAGGCCGGTCACTGCCCAGCCGTCTGCAAGGAGGCGGCGGCAGAGGTGAAAGCCGATGAACCCCGCCGATCCGGTAACCAATGCCCGTCTTGCCATTCCTGCGCCCCCGATGCACCTGCACGGCGCCTAAGTGGCAGGCCGTGCGGGGGAAAATCAACCCTTTGCGGAGGTGGTCTTTGTTTCGGTGGCAGATTCCCCGGACAAGGGGGCCCGCATTCCCCAGAGCTTTAGACGTTGCGCTTGGGGGTGCTGTCTTTTGGGTATTTGGGCCAAGGTGAAACGGTGCGGCCTTTTCCCTTTTCCTGCAAGGGGTTGGTCGGGGCGGTCAGAAGCGGGTGGGAAGATAGGGCGTGATGTCGATCCCCGGCGCGCGGCCTGCGATGAGGTTGGCCACGATCCGGGCGGTGACGGGGGCCATGGACAGGCCCAGATGGCCGTGGCCGTAGGCATGGATCACGTCGGCCCCGGCGCGGGAGGGGCCGATGACGGGCAGCGAGTCCGGCATGGAGGGGCGGAAGCCCATCCAGCTGCGGTTGGGGGCGGGCAGGTCGGGGAAGATTTCCCGTGCGCCTTCAACGAGTTTCGCGATGCGGTGGGGGGAGGGCGGCGCGGTCAGGCCGCCCAGTTCGACGGTGCCAGCGACGCGCAGGCGGCCCTGCATGGGGCAGAGGTAGAAGCCGCGGGTGGTGGGGCAGGTGGGGCGGGTGACGGGGGGATGGGGCATATCCCATTCGACATGGTAGCCGCGTTCGGTATCCAGCGGCACGCGGTCGCCGGCCATGGCGGCCAGTTTGCGGGAATGGGCGCCGGCGGCGATGACCACCTGGCGGGCTTTCAATGTGAGGCCGGGGCCGGTGATGAGGACGCCGTCTGCTTGGCGTTCGAGGGTCTCTGCCCGGGTCGTGAGGATCTCGGCGCGGGTGGCGACTTCGGTGGCAAGCAGGCCGACCATCCGCCCGGGATCATTGAGAAAAACGGCCTTGGGGAAGAAAGCGGCGCCGCCTTCGACCTCGGGCAGGGTGGGTTCCATTTGACGCAGCGCCTCGGGGGGGATCAGGTCGACGGTGACGCCCAGCGAACGGCGGAAGGCCATGTCCTGTTCGGCGGCGCGGAAGGCGGCTTGGGATTCGTAGACATAGAGGCAGCCGCGCTTTTGCAGGATGTCGGACCCGCCCAGTTTTTCACCTAGAATCAACCAGTTGGGGCAGGCGTCGGCGAGGAGGGCGGCGATGTTGCGGGCGTTGCGTTCGGCCTGTTTCGGCAGGGATTGCCAGGCAAAGCGGGCAAGCCAGGGCATCAGCGCGGGCAGAGCGGTGCGGCGGATGGCGAGGGGGGAGTTGCGGTCGAAGAGGAGCGACGGGAGGTTTCGCAGCACATCGGGGGTGCCCACGGGCAGGACGGCGTAATCGGCGATTGTCCCGGCATTTCCGTAGCTTGCGGCGTTCTGAGAGATCACGTCGCCGGGCGGGTTGGGGTCGATCAGGGTGACTTCACGCCCCTCGGCTGTCAGGCTTTCCGCAATGGCCAGTCCCACGACGCCCGCGCCGATGATGGCGATATCGGTGGTGATGTAGCGGGGCATGGGGGCGGTTCCGTCTTGGTTAACGCCCGGGCGCGGGCGGGGCGGGGGGCAGGTGTTGCGGTGGACATCCGTTCAGCAGGCCAGTGCAGCAGGCCAGTGCAGACAGGTGTGCATACAAAATCGGGCAGAGTAACGGGGGGCGGGATGGTTAAGGGTGCGGAGATGCACAAAAGGAAACCCCGCCCCGGACCTGTTCCGGGGCGGGGTTGAGCGGGTTACATGCAGGCCTGATAGAGCGCGCGGGTGTTCGCAGCCGTCATCGGGATGGGGTTGCCGCCGCAGGACGGGTCTTCCAGTGCCATCTCGGTGAGTTCGTCCAGACGCGCGGCGTCCACACCCATCGCGGTGAGGTTGGCGGGGATGTTCAGCGTCGTGCGCAGGTCCATCACCGCCTTGCGGAAGCCGTCGAAGCCGCCCGCAATGCCGATATAGGCGGCGGCCTTGTTCAGGCGCGCCTCGATCGCGGGGCGGTTGAAATCCAGCACCATCGGCATGACCACGGCATTGGTGGTGCCGTGATGGGTGTTGTAGACCGCGCCGACGGGGTGCGAGAGCGAGTGGATCGCGCCCAGACCTTTCTGGAAGGCGACCGCGCCCATGGCAGCGGCGGACATCATATGCGCCCGCGCCTCAAGGTTGGTCGGATCGCTATAGGCGGTGGGGAGGTTTTCGAAGACGAGCCGCATCCCTTCCAGCGCGATGCCTTGGGACATCGGGTGGTAGAAGGGGGAACAGAAGGCCTCAAGGCAATGCGCCAGCGCATCCATCCCGGTGCCAGCGGTGATGAATTTGGGCATGCCCACAGTGAGGGCCGGGTCGCAGATGGTGACCACGGGCATGAGTTTGGGGTGGAAGATGATCTTTTTCTTGTGGGTGGCGGAGTTGGTGAGAACCCCGGCGCGGCCCACTTCGGACCCGGTGCCTGCGGTGGTGGGCACCGCCACGATAGGGGCGATCTTGTCGCCATCGGCGCGGGTATACCAGTCGTCGATATCTTCGAGATCCCAGACCGAAAGGTCGGCCCGCTGATGCGCCATGAGGGCGATCATCTTGCCGAGGTCGAGCGCCGAGCCGCCGCCGAAGCAGATCACGCCGTCATGACCGCCTGCTTTGTAGGCGGCGATGCCCGCGGCCATGTTGCCTTCGTTGGGGTTCGGGTCCACTTCGGAGAAGACCGCCGTTCCTAGCCCGGCCTTGGACAGCACCGACACGGCATCGGCCGTGATGGGGAGGGAGGCGAGGGCCTTGTCGGTGACGAAGAGGGGTTTCTTGATCCCTGCTGCGGCGCAATGTTCGGCCAGTTCCGCAATGCGGCCCACGCCGAATTTGATGGCGGTGGGGTAGGACCAGTTCCGGTTGGGAACGTTGTGGGTCATGGTGTTCAGACCTTCTTGAGGTGATAGGATTTCGGACGGGTGACCGAATGGAACCCGAGATAGGAGAGGCTGCCGCCGCGCCCGGTATCCTTGCAGCCCGTCCAGCACAGCGCCGGGTCAAGGTAATCGGCGCGGTTCATGAAGACGGTGCCCGTTTCGATCCGCGCACCGATGGCCTGCGCGGTGTCATAGTCTTGCGTCCAGACCGAGGCGGTCAGGCCATAGGGGGAATCGTTCATCAGGGCGATGGCCTCTTCATCATCCTTGACCTTCATGATGCCGACGACGGGGCCGAAGGACTCTTCGGTCATCACGCGCATGGAGTGGTCGACGTTCACGAGGATCTGCGGGGCGAGATAGGCGCCGCCGTCATCGGCGGGGAAGAGGGCGGGGTCGATCAGGGGTTTGGCGCCTGCGGCGATGGCATCGGCGATCTGAGAGCGCACCACGGCGGCGAAGCGCTTGTTGGCCATGGGGCCGAGGGTGCTGTCGGCATCGAACGGGTTGCCGAGTTTGAGGGTTTTGACCCAAGCCACGGATTTATCGACGAAGGCATCGTAGAGGGACTCGTGGACGTAGATACGTTCGATGCCGCAGCAGCATTGGCCTGCGTTATACATCGCGCCGTCCATCAGCGTATCGACCGCCGCGTCAAGGTTGGCGTCGTGGCGGACATAGCCGGGGTCCTTGCCACCCAGTTCGAGGCCGAGCGGCGTGAAGGTGCCAGCGGCGGCCTTTTCCATGGCGATGCCGCCAGCGACCGATCCGGTGAAGTTGACGAAGCCGAAGGAGCGGGAGGCTATGAGGGATTCCGTTGTGGCGTGATCGAGCACGAC
>PNND01000460.1 GCA_013824045.1 Rhodobacter sp.
TATACGCTGTTCAAGAACGTGTCGGCGGATTTCAACCATGACCCGCATTCGAGCATCTTCCACATGGACCAGACCAAGGTGATGGACGGGACCTTCTGTTCGATTCTGACCTGGTATGACAATGAATGGGGATTCTCGAACCGCATGGCGGATACCGCTGTTGCGATGGGCAAATTGATCTGAACCCGCCCCAGTTCGTGCATGTTTCAGGCCGGTCACGCATTGTGACCGGTCTTTGTTTTATGGCGTCCTGATCTTATCTACATGTGACCCATGGATCTTGTCGTCATCATTGCCATTCTGACCGGGCTGTTTCTGGCCATTGCGCTGGCCGAGCCCTTGGCCGCGCGGTTAAGGCTGCCGACGGCTGTGCTGCTGGCAGCGCTGGGCATGGCGATTGGTGGCGGGGCGGCGTGGTTCTGGCGCACGGATGTGACCGATGCGCTGAACCCGGTGGCACTGGCCATTCTGAACCTGCCGATTTCATCGGATGTGTTCATTTATGTTCTGCTGCCTATCCTGCTGTTTCAGGTGTCGCTCACGTTGAACCTGCGGCGGTTGATGGATGACTGGGTGCCGGTGCTGACGCTGGCAGTCGTGGCTGTGTTGGTCGCCACAGTGGTGATCGCCTTTGCGTTACAACCCTTCAGTGGGTTGCCGCTCCTGGCCTGTCTGTTGCTGGGAGCCATCGTATCGACCACCGACCCATCGGCGGTGGTCAGCATCTTCCGCGCCACGCCCGCGCCGCAGCGATTGGCGCGGATTGTCGAAGGGGAAAGCCTGCTGAACGATGCGGCGGCGATTGCGCTGTTTTCGGTGTTTCTGGTCGCGATCCAGAGCGGTGACAGTGCACCCGATCCGCTGACGGTGCTGTTGCAACTGCCGTGGATGATCTTTTCCGGCGCTGTGGTCGGGGCGGTGCTGGGGCGGTTGGGGGTGGCGGCGATGGGGCGGATGAATGCCTTTCCGCTGGCGCAACTGTCGGTGAGCTTTGCCCTGCCCTTTGCGACGTTTCTGGTGACGGATCAGCTGCTGGCCGGGTCGGGCGTGGTGTCGGCGGTGGCGGCGGGGATGACGGTCAACCTGCTGGCACCGGGAAGGGTGGCGCCCCCTGCCCTGACGCTGCTGCGCGATGCATGGAACCTGCTGGCCTATTGGGCGGGCGGGTTGATCTTTGTGCTGGCCGCGCTCTTGGTGCCAAGCGCGCTGGCACAGGCGCGGGCGCATGATGTGTTGCTGGTGGCGGTGGTGGTGGTGGCGGCCTTTGTGGCGCGGGCCATCGTACTGTGGGGGATATTGCCGCTTTTGACCTTTGCGAGGCTGTCGCCACGGGTGGAGCGGGCCTATCGCGTGGCCATCCTGTGGGGGGGCTTGCGCGGGGCAGTGACACTCGCGCTGGCGCTGGCGGTGACAGAGAACGCCGCGATCCCGTTCGAGGTGAAGCGTCAGGTTGGCATCGTGGCCACGGGGTTCGTGCTGTTCACCTTGCTGGTGCAGGGCACGACCTTGCGCTTGCTGATCGCCAAGCTGCGGCTGGACCGGCTTTCACCGCTGGATCGGGCCTTGTCGGAACAGGTGGTTGCCGTGGCCTTGCAGGATGTGCGCGAGACGGTGGCCGATACCGTGCGGCAACTGGATCTGACCCCTGCAATCATCCGCGAAGAGGCCGTGCGCTTTGGCGAGCGGCTGAATCAGGCGGTGGAACGTGCGGATGAGGCGACGGATATCCTCGACAAGGACCGGGTGACGCTGGGCATGGTGGCGATGGCCGGGCATGAGCGGGATCTGGTGCTGGATGCGTTCCGCGACGGGTTGATTTCGGCGCGGGTGGCAGAACGGATGTTGGCCGATGCGGACCGGCTGATCGAGGCGGCACGGGTGTCCGGTCGCAGCGCCTATCGTGCGCAGGCAAGGCGGGCGCTGGGGAGGGGCAGGCTGCTTGGTCTGGCGGAATGGGCCCATACACGGTTCCGCCTGAAGACGGGATTGCAGACCCTGATTGCGGACCGGTTCGAATTGCTGGTCGGGCATCAACAGGCGCTGCGGGCGCTGCGGCGTTTTGTGGAGCGGCGCATCCTGCGCATCCACGGGCGGCGGGTGGCATCGCTGCTGCAAGACCTGCTGCGCTCGCGCATCGAAGAGACCGGGCGCGAACTGGAAGGGCTGCGCATCCAGTTTCCGGGCTATGCCGAAGAGGTGGAACGGCGGTTGATCCGACGTCTGGCCCTGCGGCAGGAAGAACTGGAGTACGACCAGTATACGCAGGACGGGCTGATCGGGCCGGAATTGCAGATGTCGCTGCAGCAGGGCATCAACGAAGAGCGAGCGCGGCTGGCAGATCGCCCGCGTCTGGATCTGCGGATGCAGCGTGTCGATATCGTGCGGGGCTTCCCGCTCTTTTCCGGGTTGGATGAGCCGACTTTGCAGCAACTCGCGCGGCGGATGCGGACGGTCTATGCCAAGCCCGGCGATGTTCTGGCGCGCCGGGAAGACTCGCCGGATCGCGTCTGGTTCGTCGCCTCGGGTGCAGTGGAGGCGGAGCTTGCTGATGGGCGGCACCTGATGGGACATGGCGAGATGTTCGGCCACCTGTCGGTGCTGCAGAAGCGGCCGCGCAAAGCGACGGTGCGGGCGATCAGCTACACGACACTGGTGACCGTGTCAGAGGCTGAGTTCCGCGACCTGATGCAGCAGGCACCGCAGCTTGCCGCGGCGGTGAAGGCCAGCGCAGAAAAGCGCGGAGTTTCCTTGGATAGCAAAGCAGCAAAGGCGGAGGCGGCGACCCCTGCCCCGCTCTGGGTGACGCAGCTGAAAGAAGCCTTGCGCTATCGTTCATAGCTATGCGTTTGGCGCATAACGGCTTCCCCGGCTTGGCGGTTGCTGCAGATGCGAAATACGCCCATCTACAGGACACGCGGAAGGGACAACCGAAAAGCCCTTGGCGCCCATAAAGGAAGAAGAAATGAAACTGATCGAAACTCTGAAAACCGCCGCCGCCAATCGGGCCGTATACCGCAACACGCGCGACGAGATTGCCCGCATGCCGCGCGATGTGGCTCTGGATCTGGGGATCTTCCCGGAAGATGCCCATCGGATCGCTTGGGCCGCTGTCTACGGCAAATGACGAATTCCATCCGCATCAGCGGAGAAAAGGGGGCCCCGCGGCCCCCTTTTTCGTTTCAGCCAAAGCGGCGCGCGAGGGCGGCCTGAACGGGCGGCGTGACGAATTTCGACACGTCACCACCGAGGCGCGCGATTTCCTTGACCAGTTTCGACGCAATGGCCTGCCGGCGGGCATCGGCCATCATGAAAACGGTTTCAATCGAGGCATCAAGCGCGCGATTCATGCCAACCATCTGGAATTCATATTCGAAATCCGCCACCGCCCGCAGGCCGCGGACAATCACAGTGGCTCCCACATCCCGGGCGCAATCGATCAGCAGGTTCTCAAAGGGATGAACGACAATTTCGCCCCCGGTTTTGGCGATGATGGCGGCGCATTCGGCCTCGACCATGGCCACGCGCTCTTCGAGCGAGAAGAGCGGGCTCTTGTCCCGGTTGATCGCGACGCCGATCACCAGCCGGTCCACCAGCGCCATCGCGCGCTGAATGATGTCGACATGGCCGAGCGTGATCGGGTCGAAAGTGCCCGGATAAAGGCCGATACGCATGGGTTCGCTCCCCCGTTTCTGCGGTGGCTGCACGCAACATTATTGCGCGGATGAGTGCAAGGTCCAAAATGTTGCCGTGCCTGTGGCGATCAGAAGCCTTTGATCATGCCTTCGAGTGCGTCCTTTTCCATGGCCAGTTCGGTGAGGCGCGCCTTGACCACATCGCCGATAGAGATGAAACCGATCATCTGGTTGCCATCCATCACGGGCATGTGGCGGAAACGGCCATCAGTCATCTTCTGCAGCACGTCATTTGCCTGTTCTTCACTGCGGCAGCCGACGATGTTGGATGTCATGATGCTGTCGACCGTGTCAGCCATGCAGGTGATGCCGCGCCGCCCGATTTCGCGCACGATATCGCGTTCCGACACGATACCCGAAACACGCTTGCCATCCGGCGAGACGATGACTGCACCGATGCGGCGCGTCGACAGGATTTCCGCTGTCTGGGCCACCGTCGTGCCGGGCACCACCGTGACCACCGTATCATCCGACTTGGACTTCAGGATTTGGCTGACAAGCATGGATTCCTCCCTCTCCATTCTTCGGTCTTTGATGCTGCGCCGGGGCAGGATTTCTGTCAACGATTGCATGAGGCTTTACAGATCAGACATTTGGCGGACATTCTTGCCCCAGCGAAAGACAGGGTGGAAAATGCGCGGTTGTAGGTTTGTGGTGGCGTGTCTGTTGGCAACGGCAACGCTGGTACAGGCGCAGGAGGTTACGGCCACGGCGCAGGTCTATGACCGGATTACAGCCTTTGCCTTGCCCGAGGGTTTTCTGGGCGCCTATGAGAATGAAGATGGCGGCAGTTACCTGCTGGAGTTCGTTCCAGACGGGCAGAGCGTCGAGGATTGGACCCAGATGATCACGCTGTCCGGGGCGGAGGGTTTGGCGTTGCAGATGCCAGCCCCGCTGGACGTGGCGGCCGCGATCGGGGCGGGATTTCGCGACAGCTGCCCAGAGAGCTATCGCGGATCGGATGAGGGCGCGCAGCAGGTGACCGGTGCCGACGCGGCGCATCTGGTGATGTTTTCCTGTGGCGCGGCGGGCGCAGAGACGGAAAGCGCGCTGATCCTTGTCGCGTTATCGGGGGCGGATGTCTTTACCCTGCAATGGGCAGAGCGCGGGGCGGCCATGCCCCCCGATCCCGACGTCTGGCTACCGCGGTTTGAAACACTGTTGTCTTTGCGCCTGTGCCCGGTGGTTGCAGGCGAGGAACCACCCTACCCTTCCTGCAATCCCTGAACCCGGTGCGCGAGGGTTTCCAGCCGTGCCACCTCGCGGCGCAGGGCTTGGGCCAGCAGATCGGCAAAGCGGTTCAGCCGTTCCACACGGCCATCGTCGGCATGACGGATCAGCCAGAAGCTGCGTGTGAGCGAGACCTGATCCGGAATCAGAGTGACGAGTTCCGGCGCAGCGGGAAGGGCGAAGTCATGCACCACGCCCACCCCTGCCCCGGCGCGCAGCCAGTTCAGTTGCACCGAGACGGAATTGGACGCCAGCGCCACCGTCCCTGCCCCCAGCTCCGACAAGTAATCCAGTTCCTTGTCGTGAATCATGTCGGGGATATAGCCGATCAGCCGATGCCGGTTCAGATCGGCCATGGTGACAAGCGGCGCCGCATGGGCTAGGTAATCGGGATGCGCGGCAAGGTGAAGTTTGTAGTCGGTCAGTTTCTGCACTGTCAGGCGGCCCGCCGTGGGGCGGCTTACGGCGATGGCGAGGTCGGCCTCGCGTTTGGAGAGGTTGAAGACGCGCGGCAAAGCGACGATCTGAACCTCAAGCCCCGGGTTTTCATCGCAGATGGCGGCCAGCACTTGCGGCAGCAGGTAATTGGCGCAACCGTCCGGCGCGCCGATGCGGATTTGGCCTGACAGGCCTTCGGGGCCTGAAAGCGCCTCACGTGCGCCATCCAGCGCGGACTCAGCTCGCTCAGCATGAGGCAGCAGGCGGGTGCCTTCCTCTGTCAGCGCATAGCCTTGGGGGGATTTGGCAAAGAGGCGCGCGCCCATAGCCTCTTCCAGACGGGCTATGCGGCGGCCCACGGTGGCGGCGTCGATCTTCAGCCGTTTGCCCGCGCCTGACAGGCTTTCGCTGCGGGCAACGGCCAGATAGATGCGCAGGTCATCCCAATCCATGTTTTGCAATCCTGCAAAGCCTTTTTGAAATCTTGCCCCTTTATAGCGCATTTCCGCAAGGCTATTGTACAAGCAACGGAATTTGGGAGGCGGCGATGAAAGAGATCGGTCACTGGATCAACGGCAAGCATGTGAAGGGTACTTCGGGGCGGTTTGCCGATGTGTTCAACCCGGCCACGGGCGAAGTGCAGGCCCGCGTGGCTTTGGCGAGCAAGGCGGAACTGGACGCCGCCACAGCCGATGCCGCAAAGGCGCAGGTGAAGTGGGGCGCAACCAACCCGCAGCGCCGCGCACGGGTGATGATGGAATTCGTCCGCCTTCTGAACCGCGACATGGACAAGCTGGCCGAAGCGCTATCAACCGAGCATGGCAAGACCATCCCCGATGCCAAGGGCGACATCCAGCGCGGGCTGGAGGTGATGGAGTTCTGCATCGGTGCGCCGCAGATGCTGAAAGGGGAATTTACCGACAGCGCCGGTCCGGGGATCGACATGTATTCCATGCGCCAACCCATTGGTGTAGCAGCCGGAATCACGCCGTTCAACTTTCCGGCCATGATCCCGATGTGGAAGATGGGCCCGGCGCTGGCCTGCGGGAATGCCTTTATCCTGAAGCCGTCGGAACGTGATCCGTCGGTGCCGCTGATGCTGGCGGAACTTATGCAAGAGGCGGGACTGCCCGATGGCGTACTGCAGGTGATCAACGGCGACAAGGAATCGGTCGACGCGATCCTGGACTCCCCCGTCATCTCTGGGATCGGCTTTGTTGGTTCCACCCCGATTGCCGAATACATCTATGGCCGTGGCTGTTCTAACGGCAAGCGGGTACAGTGCTTTGGTGGTGCCAAGAACCACATGATCATCATGCCGGATGCCGATATGGATCAGGCGGCGGATGCACTGGTGGGTGCGGGTTATGGCGCAGCAGGCGAACGCTGCATGGCGATCTCGGTCGCGGTGCCGGTGGGCGACGAAACCGCCGATCGCCTGATCGAAAAGCTGATCCCGCGGATCGAGAAGCTGAAGGTCGGCCCCTATACGGCTGGCAATGATGTTGATTACGGCCCTGTCGTCACCGCCGCCGCCAAGGCCAATATCCTGAAGCTGGTCGAATCCGGCGTGGCGCAGGGGGCGAAGCTGGTCGTTGATGGCCGTGGCTTCAAGTTGCAAGGCTATGAGGATGGGTTCTTCGTTGGCCCGCATCTCTTTGACCATGTCACCACCGACATGGACATCTACCGCAAGGAAATCTTCGGGCCTGTCCTGTCGACCGTGCGCGCGAAAACCTATGAAGAAGCGCTGGGTTATGCGATGGACCATGAATATGGCAACGGCACCGCGATCTTTACCCGCGATGGCGATACGGCGCGCGATTTCGCGAACCGCGTCAATGTGGGGATGATCGGGATCAACGTGCCGATCCCGGTGCCGCTGGCCTATCACACCTTTGGTGGCTGGAAGAAATCTGCCTTTGGCGACCTCAATCAGCATGGCCCGGATGCCTTCCGCTTCTACACGCGGACGAAGACCATCACCTCGCGCTGGCCGTCGGGAATCAAGGAAGGCGCGAGCCTGAACTTCAAGCCGATGGATTGATCAACGGCGTTGCCGGAAAAGTGTTTCGCAAAGGGCCGCCTATGGGCGGCCCTTTGTCATTGGGCGCTTGATTGCAGCCGGAAGGGGGTGTTTTTCTGACGAGCGTGGCAAGGAGAGTGGCATGGAATGGTTAAGCGTCCTTGGTGACCTGCGGGACGATACGCGGGCCGAGCTGGCAGGCCTGCAAAGCCGGGTCCTGCCGCGCGGGCTGGATCTGTTTTCCAGCGGGGATCGGGCGCATTCGTTTCCCATGGTGCTGTCAGGGCGGATCGAGGTTTGCCTGACCGGGCCATCAGGCCGCGAGATCCTGCTTTACGCGGTTGAAGCTGGCCAGAGCTGCATTCAAACGACGCTGGGCCTGCTTGGGGATGAGCCCTATTCGGGCACCGCTGCGACGGTTACGGAAACAGAGGTGGTACGTATCCCAAAGCAGATGTTCCTACGGCTGATGGATAGTGACCCGGCCTTTCGTGGGTTCGTTCTGCGGTCCTTTGGGCAACGGATGGCCGATCTGACCCGGCTGCTGGAAGCGGTGGCCTTTGGAAGGATTGATGAGCGACTGGCGCAGGTGCTTTTGGCGCTGGCCGAGGGCGAGGTGGTGCGCGCCACACAATCCGAAATTGCCGCCCGCATCGGTTCCGCGCGCGAGGTGGTGTCGCGCAAGCTGGATGCCTTTGCCAAGGCCGGTTGGGTGGTGAGGGACAGGGGCGAAGTGCATCTGCGCGACGTGACCGCGCTGCGCCGGGCGGCAGGGCTTTAGCGGGCCGGACGGACCCGCGTTTGTTTCGGACAGGGGTGTGACGAGGTCACAGACAACACATACAAAATTTGATATGTTTTGTGCATGACCCGGATTAACCGGGCCGATCTCTGGAAAGGGAACACCATGTTCAAAACCAATGTTGGCGGCATTGACCGCGTCCTTCGAATCGTCGTCGGGCTTGCGTTGCTTGCGGGGTTCTTCCTGAACGCCGATGCCACATATCGCTGGGCCTATCTGATCGGCATCGTCCCACTGGCGACAGGGTTGCTGTCTTCCTGCCCGCTTTATTCCATTCTGGGTATATCGACCTGCCCGATGAAGCGGTCCTGATCCGGCGGGTCGGTAGCAGATGTGCCGCCGCCTGCAACAGGCGGCGGTTTGCTATTCGGCGGCGACGCGCTTGGGTTTGAGCATGTCGCGCAGGTAGCGGCCGGTATGGCTGCGTTCATTCTTTGCCACGTCTTCGGGCGTGCCTTGCGCCACGACCTCGCCCCCGCCATCGCCGCCTTCGGGGCCGATGTCGATGATCCAGTCTGCAGTCTTGATGACATCAAGGTTGTGTTCGATCACCACCACCGTGTTGCCCTGATCCACAAGTTCATGCAGCACTTCAAGAAGCTTGCGTACATCCTCGAAATGCAAGCCGGTTGTGGGTTCATCAAGGATATAGAGCGTACGGCCCGTTGCGCGGCGGGAAAGCTCCTTAGACAGCTTCACGCGCTGTGCTTCCCCCCCGGACAGGGTGGTGGCCTGTTGGCCGACCTTGATATAGCCAAGCCCAACCTGACATAGCGCATCCATCTTCTCGCGGATTGCCGGAACGGCAGCGAAGAAGGTTTGTGCGTCTTCACATGTCATATCAAGAACGTCCGATATACTCTTGTTCTTGAACTTTATTTCTAAAGTTTCGCGATTGTAGCGCGCACCTTTGCAGGTTTCGCAGGTGACATAGACATCGGGCAGGAAGTGCATTTCGATCTTGATGACGCCGTCACCTTGGCAGGCCTCGCAGCGTCCGCCCTTCACGTTGAAGGAAAAGCGACCGGGTTGATAGCCACGCGCCTTAGCTTCCGGCAAGCCCGCGAACCAGTCGCGGATGGGCGTGAAGGCCCCTGTGTAGGTGGCCGGATTTGAACGCGGAGTACGCCCGATCGGGCGCTGGTCGATGTCGATGACCTTGTCGAGATGTTCGAAACCGCGGATGGTTTCGCAGGGCGCGGGGGTTTCCCGCGCGCCGTTCAAGCGGGTTGCGGCAGTCTTGAACAGCGTTTCGATCGTCAGGGTGGATTTGCCCCCGCCAGAGACGCCCGAAACGCAGACAAAACGGCCAAGCGGGAAGTCGACGGTGACGTTCTTGAGGTTGTTGCCTGTCGCACCCACGACGGTGAGTTTCTTGCCATTGCCGGCGCGGCGGGTCTTGGGAACCGCAATCTCGCGCTGACCGGAAAGATACTGCCCCGTCAGGCTGACGGGATCGGCCGCGACCTGCGCGGGCGTGCCGTGGCTGACAACGCGGCCGCCATGGACACCCGCCCCGGGGCCGATATCAAAGACATAGTCCGCCTCGCGGATGGCGTCTTCGTCATGCTCCACGACCAGCACGGTGTTGCCTGCATCGCGCAGGTTCTTAAGGGTGGTTAGAAGACGATCATTGTCGCGCTGGTGCAAACCGATGGAAGGTTCATCCAGCACATAGAGCACGCCGGTCAGGCCAGAGCCGATCTGGCTGGCCAGACGAATGCGCTGGGACTCACCGCCCGAAAGGGTGCCCGCATTGCGCGATAGCGTCAGGTAGTCGAGG
>PNND01000261.1 GCA_013824045.1 Rhodobacter sp.
AACCCGCGTCTTGCCTCACAGCAGATTCCCGCGTATCTACCCGCCCATGAACCGCTTTTTCGACATGGCCGATCACGCCCGCCTGCCCTGGCGCTTCACCCGCGAAAACCGGTCCGTCCTCGCACGACTTATCTGACGCCGCTCACCCGCCGTCCGGCGCAGCCGCGCCACACCCACAGCCATATCCGAAAGAGATGAGCCATGACCGCTCCGCGCACCCTTTATGACAAGATCTGGGATGATCACGTCGTCCATCAGGCCGAAGACGGCACCTGCCTTCTGTATATCGACCGCCACCTCGTGCATGAGGTGACCTCGCCTCAGGCCTTCGAAGGCCTGCGGATGACAGGCCGCACCGTCCGCGCCCCGGAAAAGACCATCGCCGTGCCGGATCACAACGTCCCGACGACGCTGGACCGCGCCAATGCCGCGACCATGACCGAAGACAGCCGCATTCAGGTTGCCGCACTGGACAAGAACGCCAAGGATTTCGGGATCAACTACTATCCCGTGTCGGACATCCGTCAGGGCATCGTCCACATCGTCGGCCCCGAACAAGGGTGGACGCTGCCGGGCATGACCGTGGTCTGCGGCGACAGCCACACCGCCACACACGGCGCATTCGGCGCGCTGGCCCACGGTATCGGCACGTCCGAAGTAGAACACGTGCTGGCCACCCAAACGCTGATCCAGCGCAAGGGCAAGAACATGAAGGTGGAAATCACCGGCTCGCTCCGCCCCGGCGTCACCGCCAAGGACATCACCCTGTCGGTGATCGGCGAAACCGGCACGGCTGGCGGCACAGGCTATGTCATCGAATATTGCGGCCAAGCCATCCGCGAGCTTTCGATGGAAGGCCGCATGACCGTCTGCAACATGGCCATCGAAGGCGGTGCCCGCGCCGGCCTGATCGCGCCGGATGAAAAGACGTATCAGTATGTCATGGGCCGCCCCCATGCGCCCAAGGGCGCCAAGTGGGAAGCGGCACTCGCCTATTGGAAAACCCTCTTCACCGATGAAGGCGCGCATTTCGACAAGGTGGTCACCATCAAGGGCGAAGACATCGCCCCCGTCGTGACCTGGGGCACTTCGCCCGAAGACGTGCTGCCCATCACCGGCGTGGTCCCGGCTCCGGAAGATTTCACCGGCGGCAAGGTCGAAGCCGCGCGCCGCAGCCTTGAATACATGGGCCTGACGCCGGGAATGAAACTGTCGGATATCGCCATCGACACCGTCTTCATCGGCTCCTGCACCAATGGCCGGATCGAAGACCTCCGCGCCGCCGCCGCCATCCTCAAGGGCAAGAAGATCGCCGTGAAACGCGCGATGGTCGTCCCCGGCTCCGGCCTCGTGCGCGCGCAGGCGGAAGAGGAAGGTCTGGCCCAGATCTTCATCGACGCGGGCTTTGAATGGCGGCTTGCTGGCTGCTCCATGTGCCTCGCCATGAACCCCGACCAGCTCGCCCCCGGCGAACGCTGCGCGGCAACGTCGAACCGCAACTTTGAGGGCCGCCAAGGCCGCGGCGGCCGCACCCACCTGCTCTCTCCCGCCATGGCCGCCGCTGCGGCAATCACCGGGCGGCTGACGGATGTGCGGGAAATCATGAAGGAGTCGGTCTGATGCAGAAATTCACCACCCTGACCGGCATCGCGGCCCCCATGCCGCTGGTCAATATCGACACCGACATGATCATCCCCAAACAGTTCCTGAAGACGATCCAGCGCTCGGGTCTCGGCAAGAACCTGTTCGATGAGATGCGCTATACGCAGGACGGGCAGGAAATCCCCGATTTCGTGCTGAACCAGCCCGCCTATCGCAAGACGGAGATTCTGATCGCAGGCGACAATTTCGGCTGCGGGTCGTCGCGCGAACATGCGCCTTGGGCGCTCTTGGATTTCGGGATCCGCTGCGTGATCTCCACCAGCTTTGCCGACATCTTCTACAACAACTGCTTCAAGAACGGCATCCTGCCCATCGTCATGCCGCAAGACGTGGTCGATGTGCTGATGGCCGATGCCAAGAAGGGCGCCAATGCCCGCGTCACCGTCGATCTGCCCAGCCAGACCGTCACCACCTCGGACGGGCAGTCCTTCCCGTTCGAAGTCGACCCGCATCGCAAGCATTGCCTGCTGAACGGTCTGGATGACATCGGCCTAACCTTGGAAAAGGCTGCCGCCATCGACAGCTACGAAAAAACCCTCGCGACCTTGCGTCCTTGGGCCTGAAACAGGCCCCGGCCGCCAGTTAGGCGCCAAAAACCAAGCAACCACAACATCTTGGGCCGCCCCTCGGGGCGGCCTTTTCCTTGCCGGAATCTTGATGCAATCCAGCGACACCTTGTCCGCGAAATGGCCGCAAAGCTCTGCATACATACGAACGGGTGTTGTAACGGTACACGAAAGAAGGCACAAATTGGGCAAGATTGAGGCAGTCCGCCACAATGTGCGGGAATTCGCTGGAAACGGCACCAAGGGCAAACCCTGGGTCAGCTGGCGGGAAGGAAACAGGGCAGTGGGTTCGCGGCTTGCCGGGGCGCTTTTGCGCGCAGTTATGATCGTGGTGCTAGTTGTCGCACCGTCCATGCTCGTTTCGGGCCTGGCCCCGGATGCACAACAGACTGTCGCCCTTGTCGCACTCTTTGCCGGTCTTCTGACCTTTGTCGAGTACAAGGCCGAAGCCCCCGGTCTGATCGAATTCCGCGATGCCCCGCCCTTCAACCGCATCCGCTTTCTGCTGCTGGCCGCCACGCTGCTGGCCCTGTCGCTGATCGAACGCGGCCGCACCGATCCCTCTACCCTCACCCAACTGGTCGAAGCCGTGGGTGCCCTGATCGGGCAGGCGATGGATTTCCCCTATAGCCCGGTCCGTCTGGCCACACAGGCCCTGACCCCCGGCGCGACCGAGGCCGAGATCGCCATCCTGCGCACCGCCGCGGGAACCGCCTATCTGACGTCGCTGCTGGGTCTGTTCTGCTTTTCGTTCCACATGCGGCTGGGCAGCTGGCCGCGTCAGGGGCGGGTGTTCAATGTCTGGGTCAACCTGCCGACCTTCGATCCGACCAGCGGCTCGGATATCGTGGCGCGGCTGGAGCGGGACGCGCGCATTAACATTTCATTAGGGTTCCTGCTGCCATTCTTGGCCCCGGTTGCTGTGCAGGTGATGATGGGTGGACTCGATCCTGCCAGCCTCACCTCATCGCACAGCCTGATCTGGACGATGACAGCATGGGCCTTTCTTCCGGCAAGCCTCTTCATGCGCGGGATCGCGATGTATCGCGTGGCGCAGATGATCCGCGAAAAGCGCTCCATTTCCGCCTCCGAAGCGCTGCTCGCCGCCTGATCCCGGCTCTGGCGGCCTTCTGTCTATCCGCCACCCTCGCCCAGTCGGAAAGCCGCGATCCGTCGGAAACCCTGCGCCTTGCCATCTGGAATGTCGGGCTGGAACGGCGCGGCCCCGGCCTTCTCTTGCGGGATATCGAGGCGGACAAGGATCAACAGATTGCCGCGATCCTTGCCGTCCTCCTCCGGCTGGATGCCGATATCCTTGTCCTCACCGGCATGGACCATGACCCCGAACTCCACGCGCTTTCCGCCCTTGCCCTGCGGTTGCAAGCGGCTGGCCTCGCCTATCCGCACCGATACTCCCCGCCATCCAACAGCGGCCAGCCGACCGGCTTTGATGTTGATAGGGACAATCGCCTGAACGAACCCGAAGATTCACAGGGCTGGGGCCCTTTCCCCGGTGCGGGCGGTATCGCCATCCTCTCCCAACTGCCGCTGCTGGACGATCAGGCACAGGATTTCAGCGGCTTTCTCTGGCGTGATCTGCCACAGGCCAATCTGCCGCCGGGAATGGACCCCGGTCTTGCGGAAATTCAGCGCCTTTCCTCGCACAGCCACCTGATCCTGCCGGTCCTGTTGCCGGGCGGTACGCGGCTTTCCCTCCTCATCTGGCATGCCACACCCCCCGCCTTTGACGGGCCCGAAGATCGCAATGGCCGCCGCAACGCAGACGAGGCCGCTTTCTGGCTGCATCTTCTGAATGGCGGTCTGGCCATGCCGACCCCTGCGCCGCCCTTCGTGCTGCTGGGCGATGCCAACCTCGACACGCTGGATGGCGATGGCCGCCCGGATGCCCTGCGCGCGCTCATGAACCATCCCGCGCTGACAGACCCGGCCCCGCGCGGCACGCATGGCAGAACGGAACCCGAGCATAACGGCGACCCTGCGCTTGATACGGCAATCTACAGCGATCTGGGCGGTCTGCGGCTGGATTACCTCCTGCCCTCACACGACTTGAACATTCTTGCCAGCGGCGTCCTTTGGCCGCCCGATAACGACCCCTTCGCCAGCACACTGGCCACCGCATCGCATCACTATCCGGTCTGGGTTGATCTGTCCTTGCCGCCCATGACCCCGGGGCCCTGAGTCACCGCCAATTTACGGCCATCGTCCACAGGCATGTCCAACAAGGACTGTACCAGTTTCTGGCGCGAATTGGCCACGCGCACCGAGGTACCATCCTCCAGGTCAACGAACATCTCGCGCCCTTCCTTCCGGATGCGCCGAACAACTGCCAAGGCCACCCATTCCGACCGCGAAAGCTGCACCCCCACCCTTTCGGGTAAGCCTTCCACCGCTGCGGAGAATGGGCCGGGCACGAACATCCGTTCTTGCGTTGTCACCACGCGCAGGTAGTTCCCTTCGGCACTGATCCGAACCACCGATTCTGGCTTGAGTTTGCGTCGGCCAATTTCGACGTGATCCTGCACGTCGCTCTGCACAGGCTTCTCTTCCGCAGCGCGGATGGCTTGTGGCTCCGGCTTCCGCGGTCGTGTCCTGAAATCCGCTAGGACGCGCGGTATCACCAAAAGGATCAGCACATGTGCCACTGCCTCAACGATGATATAATAGAAAATTGACAACGCACCGGTGCGGAGCCAGCGCTGGATACTGCCATCCACAAGCAGCAGTTCCGTGGCATCCCCTGCCAGTACACCGCAAGTAGCGATAACGAAAAGGATAGGCGACACCATCACTGTCAGCCTGCCACGTCGACTGGCGATATGGTCCAAAACCAGAACCACCACCAACAGTAACAGCAAGGCGGCCAGAACGCTGGTGATGACAATGATCACCTGTTCGCTGATCCCCCGCTCCAGAAGCCCGCTGCGCGTGTTCACAACCGGCAGAAAGAAACACAGCAGCGCATAGTGGATAAGGACATAACGGTGAAAAAGCGCCCGTGCGAGTTCGAAGCGACCGAACTCAATCCGGTCGCCGGAAAACATCACGATTTCCAGCCGCGATCCGGGGGGTGCCGGAGGGAGCTTCATGCCTGCCCGCCGCTCGGGTCTGAACCGGTCCAAAGGCCGTGGCGCGTATGCGCGCGTGTCCGGGATCGCAGGGCCAAGGTGCTGGGCGATGCGACCGTCTTGCCCGCAGCCTCCAGCCAAGCCTGAACATCTGCCCGCAAAGCAGAGGACACAGGCACTAAGGCACCGCAGGAAACCTGAAGCCACATTTCGCGGCCTTTGCGCTTCACACCTTCAACCGCACCAAGCGATACCCAATGCGAACGCTGCACCTGTCGACCAAGCCCGACGGGCATCTGCGCCACAACAGCCGCAAAGGGGCCCGGCAGCAGATGCCGCCCCTTTCCGGTCACCACGGTCACGTAATTTCCACTGGCCTCCAGCCGCAAGACCTCGGTCGCAGGAAAGCTAAGCCGATTGCCGGGCGCCACCCGCTCGGCATTTTCAGCCGCCGACGCCGCCTTCGGTGCTGACGTGCCGCTCCGCACCGCGGCACCATCGGACGGTCCGGCTTCCGCCGATGGCGGTATCAACGGTTCGCGCGTCCCGCGCATCTTGGCCAACGCCCGCGGCATCGGCCCCCGAAAGATGACAGCCACAGCCAACTCCAGATACAACAGGCACAGGAACGGGATCAGATGCGACCGCAACTCGGTCCAGTCTTGCCGCACCTCAAAGATCAGGTGCATTACATGGGCCACGGCCAACATGCCCACCACACCCAGCATCAGCCCCGGCGTCACCCAGACGCGGATCACGGATGTGTTCCTGCCCATCGCCCGCGCAAGCCTTACCGCGCCCGCCACGTATGCGACCAAAAGGACCTGCGCTGCCACCAGCCCGACCACAACCGACGGCACCTGAAGATCGATCGGCATCCGGGTGCTTTCCAACCCATAAAGCACCACCATCGCCGGAAGCGTCAGACCCGCGCAGTATGCCAGCACATAGCGGTGCCGCATGGCCTGCCGGAATTCCTGCATGTTACGGAAGACCTGACCGCCGCTCAAAAGCCTCAGATCAATAAAAGGCTCTGTTTGCGCAACGCCCACATGCCTTTGAATGTCGGTAGGTCCACTCAACCCCGGCATAGCAATCACTCAAATC
Source organism: Rhodobacter sp. (assembly GCA_013824045.1). Lineage (GTDB taxonomy): Bacteria > Pseudomonadota > Alphaproteobacteria > Rhodobacterales > Rhodobacteraceae > Paragemmobacter. The sequence goes on from PNND01000261.1 coordinate 6,422, forward strand.
TCTCACTGACACGCACACCTTAGCGATTACTACTAAGATAATTCGTGTTCTGCCCCAAGACAAAACAAAGCGCTTTGGCTCAAGCATTCAACTATCCTGATGGATAGGCCCCTGCCGCTTTTCCGGCAGGCCCTGCCCGCTTGACCAGCCCCACCCAAGCCGATAGGCCGACGCTCAGGAATTTCCTTGTCTTGCAGGAGCGCCACCGTGGCCAATCCCTCCCTTCTCATCCTCGCCGGCGATGGCATCGGCCCCGAAGTCATGGCCGAGGTAAAAAAGATCATCGGCTGGTTCGGCGCCAAGCGCGGCGTCCACTTTGATGTCAGCGAAGACCTCGTCGGCGGCTGCGCCTATGACAAGCACGGTACCCCCTTGCATGATGACACCATGGCCAAGGCGCAGGCCGTCGATGCAGTACTGCTGGGTGCCGTGGGCGGCCCGCAATATGACAACCTCGATTTCAGCGTGAAACCCGAACGCGGCCTGCTGCGCCTGCGCAAGGAGATGGACCTGTTCTCGAACCTGCGCCCCGCCCAGTGCTTTGACGCGCTGGCCGATTTCTCGTCACTCAAGCGGGATGTGGTGGCAGGCCTCGATATCGTCATCGTCCGCGAACTCACCTCGGGCGTCTATTTCGGCGAACCGCGCGGCATCTTCACCGAAGGCAACGAGCGTGTGGGGATCAACACCCAGCGCTACACGGAATCTGAAATCGCCCGCGTGGCGCGGTCTGCCTTCGAACTCGCACGCCGCCGCAACAACAAGGTCTGCTCGATGGAGAAGGCCAATGTCATGGAATCCGGCATTCTGTGGCGTCAGGTCGTGCAGGAAGTGCATGACAAGGAATACCCCGATGTCGCGCTGACCCATATGTATGCCGACAACGGCGCGATGCAGCTCTGTCGCTGGCCCAAGCAGTTTGACGTCATCGTCACCGACAACCTGTTCGGCGATGTACTGTCCGACATGGCCGCCATGCTGACCGGCAGCCTCGGCATGCTGCCCTCGGCCAGCCTTGGCCTGCCGATGGCCAATGGCCGCCCCAAGGCGCTCTATGAACCCGTCCACGGCTCGGCCCCCGACATCGCCGGTCAGGGCAAGGCCAACCCGATTGCCTGCATCCTCTCCTTCGCCATGGCGCTGCGCTATTCCTTCGACATGGGCGACGATGCCACCCGCGTCGAAAAGGCCGTGGAAAAGGTGCTGGCCGATGGTGTCCGCACCGCCGATCTGATGGGCCCCGAAGGCGGCGTGCCCGTCTCGACCAGCCAGATGGGCGATGCCGTCATCGCTGCGCTGGACGCCAGCCTCTGACCCTGCGGCGGCGCATCCTGCGCCGCCCACCCACCCTGCGGATGGTTCAGTATGGCGCTTTCCCCCACTCTGTCAGGCGCCGGGCTGGGATTGCTGGCCTTCGGGGCCTATGCCACCTATGACATCTCGGCCAAACTGCTGGGGGCCACCTACCACCCCCTGCAAGTCATCTTTGCCGCTGGTGCGCTGACCCTGCCGCTTCTTGGCGCATACATCCTGTACACCGGCAGCGCCCGCCGCCTCCGGCCCACCCGACCCGGCCTGATGGCGCTGCGCTGCGCGACGACAGTGGTGAATTTCATCGCTGGAGTCTCGGCCTTCACCATGCTTCCTCTGGCCGAGGCTTATGTGATCTTCTTCACAATGCCTCTGTTCATCGCACTGCTGGCAGTGCCCATCTTGGGCGAACGCTTCGATCCCGTCCGTGGCTTGGCGGTCCTTCTGGGTCTGGCGGGCGTGATCGTCGCGCTCGACCCTGTCGCCACGCCCCTTGGCCTTGGCCATGCGCTGGCCCTGACCGGCGCGCTGGTGGGCGCGATGAACTATGTGCTGATCCGCAAGACCGGGTCGGTGGAAAACACCGCCGTCATGCTGCTTTGGCCGCAGATCGTGCTCTTTGCCATAGTGGCCGCCGCCATGCCTTGGGTCTACCGTCCCATGCCTGCTGCTGACCTCGGTATCTCGGCGCTGATGGCTGTGGTTCTAATGATCGGCATGGTCGCCGTGGTCGAAGCCTATCGCCGCGCCGCCGCCATTGTCGTAGCCCCGATGCAGTATTCCCAAATCCTCTGGGCTGCCATCTTCGGAAGCCTGCTGTTCGGCGAAGCCTTCGGCACCCGCACCCTGATCGGCAGCCTTCTGATCGCCGTGGCGGGCATCATCGTGGTCGCGCGCCAAGACAAGGCCACCGCCGTTCCGCCGCCCACAGTCCCCACCTGACCACCCATCCCGGCTTGCACCCGTCGCCACTTCGGGCGACACTGGCGGCACCTTTCTCCCCAGCCCGTTTCGCCCCCGCGCCCACCCGCGACCCCAAGGATTCTGCCCCATGTCCCCCAATCTGCGCGGCGCGCTTCTCTCGCTCGCGGCCTTCGGCATCTACGCCACACATGATGTGGTCGTGAAGTTTCTGGGCAGCGATTACTCTGCCGTGCAGATCATCTTCTTCTCAGGCCTGCTCAGCTTTCCCTTGGTGACGGTCATGCTGCTGGGCGACAAGCGCGACGGAAACCTCGTCCCCCGCCACCCTTGGTGGAGCCTTGCCCGTGCCGTCTCGGCGGTGCTGACCGGGGTCGCTGGCTTCTTCGCCTTTTCGCAACTGCCCATGGCGCAGGCCTATGCCATCTTTTTCGCCATGCCGCTTCTGATCACGCTCATGGCGATCCCGATGCTGGGCGAAAAGGTCGGTCTGCGCCGCGGCCTTGCCGTGGTGGTGGGCCTGATCGGTGTGCTCGTCGTCCTACGTCCGGGCGAGGCAGACCTTGGCCTTGGCCACCTTGCCGCCCTGTCTGCCGCCGTGACAGGTGCGCTCACCTCGGTCATTGTGCGCAAGATCGGCACCGATGAACGCTCGGCCGTGCTGATGATGTTCCCCATGCTGGGCAACGTGCTGGCGATGGGGGCCGTCCTGCCCTTTGTCTATGTCCCCATGCCGGTGGCCCATCTGGGCCTGATGGGCATCATCGCGCTTTTCGGCTTTGTCGCGGGCCTTCTGGTGATCAAGGCCTATCGCACCGCCCCCGCCATCATCGTCGCCCCCATGCAGTATTCCCAGATCCTCTGGGCGGCCTTCTTCGGCTCGGTCCTGTTCGATGAAACGGTCGATCTCTACACAGCCATCGGCAGCGCCATCATCATCGCCTCGGGCATCTACATCGTCTTGCGCGAAGGCACGCCCAGCGTATCCGAAAACCGCCCCGTGCTGGCCACCAAAAGCCGCCCCGAAACCGGTGCCATGCCCCGCGTCAGCGTGATGATGCAACGCATGGGCATCCCCGAACGGCAGGATTGATTCCGTCCGGCTTCGCGAACCATGCCCCCTTGCAAACGCCGCCGCAGGGCTGTAACCCACCCGCAATGGTCGGAGCGTAGCGCAGTCTGGTAGCGCACCTGCTTCGGGAGCAGGGGGTCGGAGGTTCGAATCCTCTCGCTCCGACCAAAA
>PNND01000495.1 GCA_013824045.1 Rhodobacter sp.
TTCCCCGGCGGCGGGCATCACTCGCTGCCGGGGCTTTTTCCACCGGATCAAAAGGATTAGACCAGATGGCGACCCTCTCCGAACTCAATGCCCACCTGTTCGCCCAGCTTGACCGCCTCGATGTCGAGAACATGAGCGCAGAGCAGATCGAGGCCGAGGCAAAGCGCGCGGATGCCATCGTCGCTGTCGCTGATCGGATCACCGAGAACGCAAAGGTGCAGCTGCAAGCCGCCAAGCTTTTCGCTGAACACGGTCAGGGCGTCGTGACCTACCTGCCCAAGATTGGCAATGCCGCGCCGGCCAAAGATCAGGCTGCACAATGAAGCGCGGCCGCATTCAATACATGCCGGAGGAACTGGCGTGGATTGAGGCCCGCAAGACGTGGCCGCGCACGCAACTCCATAGCGCGTTCTGTTTCATGTTCGACCGGACAGACGTGACCGAGGATCACATCCGGGGCCTTTGCAAGCGCAAGGGCTGGTCTGCGGGGCCGGATGGTCGCCGCCGCAATTCGGGCAAGTCACGCGTTTTCAGCCAAGACGAAGTGGCATGGCTGCGCGACAACGCCTCGCTGGCGATCAAGGAGACGGGCCCAGCGTTCCGCGCCGCCTTTCCGGGCCGCGATATCACCGATGCGCAGGTGACGTCCTTCCGCAAGAACCACAAGCTTCGCACGGGCCGCACCGGGCAATTTGTCAAAGGCCAGATCTCTCACAACGCGGGCAAAAAGGGCTTTTATGCCCCCGGTTCCGAAAAGGGATGGTTCAAGAAAGGCGGCGAACCGCCCAACACCAAGCACCTTGGATACGAGCGAGTGAACAAAGACGGTTATGTCGAGATCAGCGTCGATGAGCCGAACCCGCACACAGGCTACGAGCGGCGGTTTGTGCACAAGCACCGCTGGCTATGGGAAAAGGCGAACGGCCCTGTGCCGCAAGGATATGCGCTCAAGTGCCTCGACGGTGACCGGACCAACTGCGACCCGTCGAACTGGGAGGCGGTCAAGCGTGGAGTTCTGTCCAGGCTGAACGGTGGCCGGCACAAGAAACGCATGGCCTATGACGCAGCGCCCGGACGAACTGAAACCGACCGTGATGGCCATCGCCAAGGTGCAGCAGGCCGTGCACGAGCTGCGGAAGCGGGGGCAGGCATGACCCAGAACCGCAGCACGGCCGTCATGCAGCGCCGCGTTGAACCCCATGACAGCTTGGATGATTTTCCGACCCCACCTTGGGCAACCCGCGCGCTTCTGCGCTACCTGTTTGGCCAGACAATGACCTCGCACAAGACAGCCCGCGAACCGGCTGCCAATCGGGGCCACATGGTGCGGCCGCTGCAGGAATGGTTCGGCCATGTCGAGGCATCCGACATCTTCGACTATGGCGCGGGCTTTCCCCAGGCCGACTATCTCTTCGGCCCCGACCCAGCTCCTGTCGATTGGACCATCACCAACCCGCCCTTCCGACTGGCCCGCCCGTTCATCGAGCGCGCGCTGATGACCAGCAATGAGGGAGTCGCGGTGATCGTGCGCAGTGCATTCCTAGAAGGCGTGGGCCGATACCAAAGCCTCTTTGCCCACCACCCGCCGAGCCTGATCCTCCAGTTCACCGAGCGGGTCGTGATGCACAAGGGAAAGCTGTCCCCAAGAGGCAGCACCGCGACCGCGTATTGCTGGCTGGTGTGGCAGCGGGACGCCAAGGGCACCGAGTTCAACTGGATCAGACCGTGCCGCAAAGCCCTTGAACGCAGCTCAGATTACGAAGTTAAAGCATGACCACCGCCACCCCCACCGAGATCCTCGCGACCTATGACCAGCACTGCCGCGCCGCACGCAAGACCACGCCGGGCGGCATCCTGCTGCGCCCCGATCTTGTCGGCATCTGGAAGCGTGTCGCGGGCATCCATGACACGACGCCGGAGCATGTCCGCGAAGTCGTGGAGGCGCGGCATGGGTGACACATCACTCCGCTTTGTGCCGTCTGACTATCCGGGTGGGCGAATCCTTCTGATGTGCGGTCAGGTGCAGGCAGGCGCGGTTTTCCCGCCCGCTGGCAGCGAACCGGGCAAGCACCCTTGGGTTTGGCGCTTTTGGATCGGCGGCATCACCGGAACCAAAGAAGGGCGGGCCAGCACAGAACAGGCGGCGAAGAATGTGCTGCTGTCGGTTCTCCGGGATTGGATACGGCTGGCAGGGTTGCAGGTGATCGAATGAGCAATAGTCCAGACAAGGTTTTCACGCGGCACACGACGGATGGAAAACGGCGATGCGATGCGCGGAACAGAATTGAGAACTTGCTTACGCTTGCAGCTGCCAATCGCCCAACGATGGGAAAGGCAAGCTCATCGTTGCCACATCTGATCGAGGCCCGCGATCTTCTTGCTGGGTTGATCGCCGAAATAGAGGAAACCGGCTCATGACCCCCATCGCCGTCCTCCACCGCATCCGTCGCACCGCACGCGCAGAACGTGTCTGGCCTTCCGGGTGGTGGCTCATTCCTGCGGCGATCGCTGGGGCGGTGGCATGGGCGGTGATCATCTGGGCGGTACTGTGATGCCGGACTTCACCCTTCACGGGAACAACGAGCGCTGCCCGGCCTGCGAGCTGCGGCAGGAGGCTGTCGATACAGCGATGATCCTGCGCCACCCGATCCAATGCCAGGTCTGCAACGGCTCCGGCCTGTTGCCCTTGCCCACGGCTGAGATCGTCCGGCGCACCTGCGAGGAAGCCCGCAGGATCCACTGGCCCCAGTTTGAGGCGCGGATCGCCGCGCAGAACGGAGAGAGAGCATGATTGAGAAATCTGTTGGCTGGTTCTTTGCAGCTTGGGAAGACAGCGAATCTTGGGATGGGCCACACGCATCGCGCGAAGCGGCCATCTCTGCAGGCCGCGCGTGCTATGGCGAAGAGGATGGCTTCTGTGTCTGCGAGGCATTCAACGGGCCGCTTGATCTTAACGAATACGCCCGTTGGCACGACTTCCTTGAGCGGGCCGAGGAAGCGGTGATCGAGAGCGACCGCATCAACACCGAGTATGAGGAAGGTCCGTTCTTCGATGTGACGCCGGAGCAGGCGCAGGATCTCGAAACGCACCTGCGCCACGCGGTCACAATCTGGCAAGAGAAGCACGGCCTTCAGTTTGTCTGCCGGACCTTTTCTGACATGCGCAACATGGAGCACGTGCCCGCGGCGAAGGCGGAGGTCATCCAGTGACCAATCTGATCGACCGGGCGGCGGTGCTGTCAGCGGTCCAATCCGCATTTCCCAAAACTCTGGACTACACGCAAAAGACCCTGCTGGATGCTGCACTTAATGCTGTCAGATCGGTGCCGGAAGCCGCCGCCCTTCCGTTCGCCGATGACGCGGTGGGGGCGCTGGACGTTGCCGCGAAAGCCCTGTGGCGCGCGGCAGAGATTGAGGCTGCGCGGAAGTGGGATGAGCATGAGGCGACAGACTTGGCGTTTTCAGATCTTCGGCAATCTACGCGAGATAGTCTGACGCGCACAGTTGCCCTTGCCATCCTCCGCGCGCTGGAAGGGGGTGAGGGATGAACACAGACAAAGACGGATATCAAATCGTTCCGCCGCTTTCAGACCCGCCGAAAGGATACATCTGCGGCCAATGTGGGATGCGATTTGAAAACGGCAAGGCATACGGTTTCGTATGCGGGAATCTGCGCTGCCCGATGGGTCTTGGTCCGATTACCAGCGTGGTGCAGCCATGACCTACGCTCTGGCCTTCATCGGTGGCCTGTTGGTTGGCCTCGCGTTCGCAGCGGGCCTGTGGGTGGCGTGTGCAATTGTGAGGGGGTGAGAGGATGGCAACAATAACCGTCGAGCTGAACGAAGATGATATTCGCGCCGCCTGCATGGCATGGGCGGTGACGCGCATCCTGAACGAAGGCCGCGCCGTTGGCTGCGATCTGACTGTGACAGTGTGCAATGGCAAGCCGACCGGCACCATAAACAAGGTGACGGTCGATGTGGAAACTGAGCGCATGCAGAATGCGCTCCCCCATTACATTGCTGCGCGCGAAACCACGCCATGACCAGTGCGCTGATCTTGAACCACATTCGTGCTATCTGGGCGCATCGTGCGCCGCTGCGGTGGAAAGCAGCGATGATCGCTATTCTGGCTTTGGCTTGGTTAGCGGTGGAGGCCCGCGATGGCTGACACTCCCGACATCGTCGCCGAGATCAAATCCCGCGTGGATCCCGCCCGGTTCGACTTCACCCGCGCTGAGGGACGCCGGGACTTCGATAACGCCCTGCGCGCCGAGCTGAAGAAGATTAGGGACAGCAGCCTGCGCGCCCATGCCGGCGAAATGCTCAAGCACTGGCGGCTGGATCTGTTCGGCCAGAACGCGCCGATGTGGGAATGGCAGAAGCCCGGCGTCATCGCGCGGCTTGAGGCGATCGAGGCCTTTCTGGGCCTGAAACCTCGGCCGCAACAGACCGAGATCAAGAGCCTGAGACCGAGGGGGCAGAATGGGTAAGATTCAGCCGATCGACACGGCCGCGCCCCGCAAGCGCCGCCCGACCACCTTCACACAGGCCGAGATCACTAGGGCCATCAAGGCGGCTAAGGCAGCCGGAATGACCGTGACCCGTTGCGAGATCGGCGCAGACGGGTCTATCGTCCTGACCGACGCACCAGCTGCGCCGCCGCAGGACGATGCACTCGCCATATGGAAGGCAAAACGTGAGGGTCGAGTTGAAGGGCGTTCATAAGGTCCAGCGCCGCCTTGCCAACGGCGAGACCAGGACGCACTTTTACGCGTGGCGCGGTGGCCCAAAGATCGAGGCCGAACCGGACACGCCAGAGTTCATCGCTGCATTTCAGGCGCTGACCGCTGGCCGCGATCGACCCACGCACCATGACGGCACCCTGCAATTTTTGATCACCGCCTATCAGAAAACCCCGGCGTTCAAGGATCTGGCACCGGCCACGCGCAAGGGATACATCCACCGCATCAAGCGCATCGAGGCCGAGTTCGGCGACCTGCCGATCCGCGCTTTGGAGAACCCTGATGTGCGGGCGGAGTTTCTGGACTGGCGCGACAAGCTGGCCGACAGCTCCGGAAAGCGCGAGGCAGATTACAGCCTCGCCGTGCTGGCCCGCATCCTGTCATGGGCGCACGATCGGCGCACCATCCGCGAGAATCATCTGACACGCCCAGGGCGGCTGCACAGCGCGACCCGGCTGGACATCATATGGTCCGACACCGAGATCGCCGCCTTCTGCGCCGTGGCACCTGCGCACGTGGCCTTGCCGTTCCGCCTGGCGATCGCCACCGGCCAGCGCGAAGGAGACATCCTGCGACTGACATGGGCAGCCTATGACGGGCAGGTGATCAGACTGCGCCAGGGCAAGACCGGCAAATGGTTGACCGTGCCGCTCACGGCCGATGCGCGCGCGATGCTTGACGCGGCCAAGGCCAAGCGCCACGGCACGGTGATCTGCGAGAACAGCCGAGGCCGCCCTTGGACGATCGACGGATTCAAAACCAGCTTCGGCAAGGCAAAGATCGAGGCGGGAATTCAGAACCGCACCTTCCACGACACGCGGGGAACTGCGGTCGTGAATCTCGCACTGGCGCAATGCACCGTGGCCGAGATCTGCAGCATCACGGGCCACAGCCTGCGCGATGCGGAAAACATCCTGTCAAAGCACTATCTGGCCGCCGATCGACGGCTGGCGGAATCGGCCATCCAGAAGCTCGAAAAGCACCAAACGGGAACGCGTGCTGTAAACGGACCTGTAAACGGGTTTGCTGGCGATGCCGACAATTCTTCCTAAGTGTTTGATTTAAAGTGGTGGCGAGGGGGGGACTCGAACCCCCGACCCTGCGATTATGAGTCGCATGCTCTAACCAACTGAGCTACCTAGCCATTGGCGCGCTGCCTACAGACTCCCATGGATGGCGTCAAGCCACCATCCGTCGCAACTTTCCGCAGGGCTCGCCTGCGCGCGGCACAGCCCCAGCCAACCTTCCGCACCGCGCATTCAAGAATGCGCCTTCAGGAATGCGCCACGCGCGGACGGCCCGACGCCGTGACTGTCACCGTCGCCTCGATGAACATCGAACGCCCCTCTACCTCGGCCTCGCGCACGTCCCGCGCCACGCGCAGTTGAACCTCTTCCGCACCCGCTGCGCGCGCCCTCGCCTCGGCCTCTGCCAGCAGAGCCGTCTCCATCGCCGCCATCGCAGATTCACGGTCGGCAAAGGCCTGCAAGCCCTCTGCCAGATGGGCGACGAACCGCCCTTCGGCCGGGCTGGACACAAGCCCGCTCACCCGCTGGCTCACCTGCCCCACGACGGCGCCGATGGCATTGGCCACCCCGGCATGTTCCGGCAGAACCATGCGGCAGCCAAGCCGCGCGCCCACCGCCCCATAGTAAGACCCGGCCGAAGCGCCCAGCCCGATCACCGGCACGCCCAGCCGCGCCGTGATCTCGACAATCCCGCGATGCTGCGACAGGCCCGCCGATGTCAGCCGATGCCGCGCCAGCGCTTCCGGCACCTCGCCCGCAAAAGCCGCATCCTCGGCAAAGGCGGCCTCCAGCAGGCAATCCACAGTCTGTTGCGTCAGCTGATCCACGATCGCCTGCGCCAATGTTGCCGCATCCGGCGCGAACCGCTCGCCCCGCCCGTTGCGCCGCCGCGCCAGCAGGCGCACCGCCTTTTCCGCCGCCGCACCGTCCCAGGCCTCCAACCGGCCCAGCACATGGCTAGCATCCGATGGCGTCACACCGGAAATCATCACCAATCCCCGCGCCACCAGCCGCTCCAGCGCTGCCACCTCCAACCGCGAGGTCAGCGCATTGCCCACCGGCATCGGCCCCGTTACCCGCCCCAGCACCGCCAGATCACGCGGCCCCAACCCGCCAGTATTGCCCCCCATCGGGATCACGAACCGGCCGTCATATTCGCCCACCGCATCCGCCGAAAGCCAGCGATCCAGCGCCGCATGCACCATCGGCCCATGCTCCACCGCCAGCAGCGATACCGGCACCAGCCGCCGTGGCCCCAACCGCAACCCACCCTCCAGCCCCTCGGTGATCAGGTGCACTTCGCTGTCACCGCCCAGCCCCGTGGTCCGCATCGCCACCGCCTCGACCATGGTCCGGAACCCGCCCACCCGCGCGCCTTGCGGATCGATCTCCGGCAGGCCACCGCGCAGCAGGGCCACATCCGTCGTCGTGCCCCCAATGTCCGAGACCAGCGCATCCGCCTCCCCGGTCAGCCACCGCGCCCCCACAATACTGGCGGCCGGGCCGGACAGGATCGTCTCAATCGGCCGTTCGCGCACCATGGCGGCAGAGATCAGCGCCCCATCCCCCCGCACCACCATCAGCGGGGCCGCAATCCCCACCGCGTCCAGATGCCGCTCGCAGGCCGCCACCAGCCGGTCGATCATCCCGATCAGCCGCGCGTTCAGCACCGCTGTCAGCGCCCGCTTCGGCCCGTTCAGATTGGCCGACAACTCATGCGAACAGGTCACCGGCCGCCCTGTGACCCTCCGGATCACTGCCCGCGCCGCCACCTCATGCGCTGGGTTGCGGGTGGCGAAACTGGCGGCCACCGCAAAGCCCACCACCTGATCGGCCAGAGCCGCCACCTCAGCCTCCAGCCGCACCAGATCAAGCGGCGCCGCCTCTGCCCCCGCATGGCTGTGCCCGCCCGCCAGATTGATCACCGGATCGCCCTTAAGCGCCTCGATCAGCCCGCCCCGCTCCAGATCCGCAGCATCAAACCCGATGAAGACCAGTGCCACCCGGCCCCCCTGCCCCTCGACCAGCGCATTGGTGGCCAGCGTGGTGGAAAGCGACACAAGCGACACCTGCGCAGGCGCGACCCCAGCCCCCGCCAGCGCCGCATCCACGGCGCGGCCAATCCCCAGTGCCAGATCACCCCGCGTGGTCAGCGACTTTGCCGAACCGATCACACGAGTCGCAGCCTCATCCACGATCACCGCATCGGTATAAGTGCCGCCTGTATCCACGCCCAGAAAATACGCCATCGCCTGCCTGCAAGACTGTTCCGCCCCGGCACCTAATGCGAAGACTGGCCAAGATCACCCCCGAAGGCGACTCAACAGGTCGCCAAAGCGGACTCGCGCGCAGAAACCGCGCCGGAATTTGACGCAAATTCCGGCCCTTCACGTCGCGTCACGTCGGAAAGGCGATTTTTGCCAACAAAAATCGCCGCAAAATCTGCGTCAGATTTCGCCCCCTCAATCCACATGCAGATAGGGCGCCCCCTCAACCACCACCCCGATCCGCACCGCCGGCACGCCCGCGCCCACCAACGCCGCCAGCACCGCCTCCGCCCGATCCTCCGGCACGGCCGCCAGCAAAGGCCCCGCGGTCTGCGGATCGAACAGCAACGCCCCGCGCGGGCCCTCCGGCACACTCATCCGCCCCATCACCGCCGCCCGGTTCGCGGGCGCGATGGAACTCGCCACCCCCTGCGCCGCCAAAGCCGCGGCCCCGTCCATCAAGGGCAGCCCCGCCAGCGAAACCCGCGCCGCCACACCCGATGCCTCCAGCATCTCCAGCAGATGCCCGGCCAGCCCGAACCCCGTCACATCCGTCATCGCATTAGCCACCGGGGCCAGAATCCCCGCCGCCTTATCCTGCGGCACCGCCATTGCCGCCCAGCAGGCCGCCACCGCCTCACCGAAGATCGCGCCCGGGATACGCGCCAGCGCCATATCCGCCGCCATGATCGTGCCAGACCCCAGCGCCTTGGTCAGGATCAGCACATCCCCCGGCCGCGCCCCCGCCTTGGTCACAGGCCGCACCGCCAGCCCGGTGATGGTGAACCCGATCGTCAGTTCCGCCCCCACCGTCGTATGCCCCCCCACGACATCCGCCCCCGCCGCGCCAAACACCTCGCCCGCCGCGTCCATGATCTCGGCCAGCATGTCGGCCTGCAGCACTTCTGACAGACGCGGCAGTGTCACCTGCGCCAGCGCCACCTGCGGCGCAGCCCCCATCGCCCAGATGTCGCCCAGCGCATGAATGGCCGCGATCCGCGCCATCAGCCGCGCATCCGCACAGGTCGCGCGCAGATGATCGGTGGTGATCACCTGCACCCCATCCCCATGCCGCAGCACCGCCGCATCATCCCCCGGCCCCGAGAGCACATCCCCCCGCATCGGCAGCGGCAACCCTCGCAGCGCATCGGTCAAGGCCCCCGGCCCCACCTTCGCCCCGCAGCCCCCGCAAAGCGGCTTCTCCCCCATCGCCTCCGCAAGTCCCAAAGCAGCAGGCACAGGAACCACCCGCTTCATCACGGGATAGGCGTCAAACTTCGCCATGAATGTCCGGTCGATCCGGTCCTTCAACCGCCACAACCACGCCCCGCCCGACCGCAGGCCGAACTTGTCCGCCACCGCCTCACGCGGCCCCAGCGAGACCAGCTTCAGATAATCCCGCTGCGGGTGGAACGGCTGCAACGGCAACCCCGCCGCCGCCGCCCGCAGATTGTGCAACAACACAGGCGCCGCCCTCACGGCATAAACCCCTGCCTTGGCGCGCGGCGCATGGCTCAGATAGGCGCAGTCCCCCGCAGCAAAGATCGCCGGGTCCGATGTCTGCAGATGGCGGTCCACGGTGACAAAACCCGCCTCCACCTCCAACCCCGTCCCGGCCAACCACCCCTGTGGCCGCGCCCCCGCCACCGACAGGGTGAACTCCGACGCCAGCTTGGCGCCATCCGACAGCAGCACATGGTCCGCCCCCACCGCCACAGGCCGAACCCCTGTCAGAAGCGTCACCCCCGCCGCCTCCAACCGCGCCAGCAAGGTCGCCCGTGCCCGCGCCCCAATATTGGGCAGCGCCACCTCACCCTGCTCCAGCAGCGTCACCTGC
>PNND01000105.1 GCA_013824045.1 Rhodobacter sp.
ACCGGTCCGAGGCAGACAGGATGAAATCCGTCACCTCGCGCACATGCACGCTGTCGGTCTCTTCGCCCAGCCTGCGCGCGCGGTCCAGAAACGTGCCCTCACCCTGCGCCAGCATCTGATAGGCCGCACGCAGCGCGGTGATCTCACCCCGCTCCACGCCGCGCCGCTTCAGTCCCACAAGGTTCAGCCCGTCCAACTCGCCCCTCGGCGCCTGCACAAGGCCATAGGGGATCACGTCATTCGTCACCATCGTCACCGCGCCGATGATCGCGCCCTGCCCGATCCGTACGAATTGATGCACACCAGACAACCCGCCCACGATGACATCATCGCCCAGCACACAATGCCCGGCGATAGCCACGTTGTTCACCAAGATCACCCGGTTGCCGATCTGTGCATCATGGCCGACATGCGCGCCGGTCATGATCAGCACGTCGTCACCCACCCGCGTGACACCCCCCCCGCCTTCAGTGCCAAGGTTCAGCGTCGCGCCCTCGCGGATGCGGCAGCGCTGGCCGACCACCAGCCGCGACTTCTCGCCCTTGTATTTCAGGTCCTGCGGCACCTCGCCCACGGTGGCAAAGGGAAAGATCACCGTCTCTGATCCGATCTCCGTCCGCCCCGTCACCACGGCATGGCTCTTCACCACCACCCGGTCGTGCAGCACCACCTCGGCCCCGATCACGCAGAACGGCCCGACGTCACAGCCCGCGCCAATCACCGCACCGGTTTCGATCACGCTGGAAGGGTGGATGCGCGCCTCAGGATGGATGGTCATCTGCATCACGCCTTCGGCACGTCGAACATGGCCATGAACGTGGCCTCGCAGGCCAATTCCCCGTCAACCATTGCGCGGCCCTCGAACTTCCAGACCCGTCCCCCGCCCCGCAGCGCCTTGACATGCAGCTCAAGGACATCACCCGGCACCACCTTGCGCCGAAACTTCACGCCATCCACGCCCATGAAGAACACATTGGCATTCTTGTCGACCAGATCCATCGACAAACCCACAAGAATGCCAGAAGTCTGGGCCATCGCCTCGATGATCATCACGCCCGGGAAAACGGGCATGCCGGGAAAATGCCCGGTGAACTGCGGCTCGTTGATCGTCACATTCTTGATGCCGACACAGCTTTCGGGAACGACGATGTCGCGCACCTTGTCGACCAGCAGGAACGGATAGCGGTGCGGAATGATCCGCTGGATCAGGGCAAGGTCGGCAGAGGTCACGGGGCTGTCGGTCATCTGGTTCTCCTTCACGGGTGCTTTACCGTGGCGTCCGGTCGTGACTAGCAACTTGAAAAGGCCGAAACAAGCTTCCCCGGATCAGGGCGCGGCAGCGCCGCCCTCAGCGCTTTCCGGCACTGCCTCCGGTGCGGGGGGGGCAGGCAGGGCAGAGCCATCCCCAAGGGCGGCATCAATCAGGGTGATCGCTTCATCAGTGATATCCACGCCGCGCAGCGACAGGATCACCATATCCTTGTCGAAAACAGCCACTGCCCCGCTCTCGCGCATCAACTCGCCCAGCACCGGCACCGCCGCCTGCAAGAACTGTTGCCGGTCCTGTTCCCGTTTCGCCGTGATGGCACGCGACTTGGCGTCCTGTGCGGCGCGGATGGCCTCGGTCTTTTCGTCGAACGCGGTGGCCAATTCCTGAAACGCCGCTGCGTCCAGCGTTGCGCGCTGATCGGTCAGACTGCGCTCTTCGGTTTCCAGCGCCTGCTCAAGCTGCAGGTTCTCGGCGATCAGCGCCTTGCTCTCCGCCTCGAACCGCGCTTCCGCCGCCTTGCCAAAGGCGGATTCGGCAAACAGGCGGTTGCGATCCAGCATCAGCACGGGCGCGCGCAGACCTTCGGCTTCCTGCGCCACCACGGGTGCGGACACGGGGCCTAGCAGCCCTAGCAGCGCCGCCACCAGCACCGTCTTTGCGCCCGCGCGCAGCATCAGAACTTGGTCGAAACCGTCAGATCGAAACTCTGCTCGACGTCGTAATCTTCCTTGATCAACGGCTTGGCAAAGTTCAGGCGCAAGGGGCCAACCGGCGTATCCCAGAACACCGAAAAGCCCACCGAAGACCGCAGGTTCATCGAGTCATCCACGATATCCGCGCCCGCCAGACCGCCGTTCACGTTATCAAGGCTCCAGACCGAACCCACGTCAAAGAACAGACCGCCGGTGATCCCGTATTCTTCCGGCAAGCCAAGCGGAAAGTCCGCTTCGAACCGCGCCACGGCAAAGATGTTGCCACCCAGCGCTTCATTGTCCGCGCCGGCAGCCAGTTCGCGCGGCCCGATCCCGCCCGGCTCAAAGCCGCGGATCTTGCCGTTGCCGAAGAAGCGTTCGGTGATCCGGCTGTTTGTGCCGCCAAGGCTGTTGATCATCCCGCCTTCAAAGATCGCGCGCAGCGTCACCTCTTCCTGCCGCACCTTGGTTTCGGCTAGGGCAAGGGCGCTGGTCAGGATATACTGGCTGTCGCCTCCCAGACCGGCAAAGTCCTGACCAAAGCGCAAGAGCACGCCGCCCTTTGGATTCAACCCGCTGATCCGGCTGTCATAGCTGTAGGTATAGCCCACCGAACTGGTCACCACCGCGCCTTGGTTGATATCCTGA
The DNA here is from genome assembly GCA_013824045.1 of Rhodobacter sp. GTDB lineage: Bacteria > Pseudomonadota > Alphaproteobacteria > Rhodobacterales > Rhodobacteraceae > Paragemmobacter. Next base: position 2,611 of record PNND01000105.1, read on the forward strand.
CGGATGATGTCGGATGCCGTCGCCGGGGCGTTGCTGATCTTGCTGTCCTGAAAGGTATAACGCACCTCAAGCCGGCTCAGCTCACCCACCGGGAATTCCAGCGCGGGCGAAAAGCGACCGACCCGCGAGTCATAGGTGGACGAATTTTCATTGTCTGACTCGCGGTAGGATATCGCGAATTTCAGTGCCACGTCCCGGCCCAGAAAGGCCGGCTCGCGGAACGAGAAGCTGCCCTCGGTCGCATCCGTTCCGGTGGTCACCGATACGCCGACCGCCTGCCCGCGACCCAGGAAATTTTGCTCGCTCAGGCCGATGTTGAACCCGATCCCGCTCGACACGGCATAGCTCGCGCCAAGGCTCAGCGATCCGGTCGGCTGCTCTTCCACATCGACATTGACCACAACCTGATCCGGGCTGCTGCCCGGTTCGGCCTCTACCTGCGCATCGGAGAAATAGCCAAGCGCCCGGATGCGTTCCGCCGACTGGCGAATCTCTCGCGCATTCAACGGGTCGCCTTCCACCGTGCGGAACTGGCGGCGGACCACCTGATCCAGCGTCGTGGTGTTGCCCTCAATGTCGATGCGCTCCACAAAGATTCGCTCGCCACGCACGATGGCGAATTCCACATCCAGCAGCCCACCCCGTTCGTCCCGGGTGATCCGCGGATCGACGCGCACGAAGTTCAACCCCTTGCGCAGCGCCAGATTTTCCATCCGCGCGATGTTGTTGTCGATCAGCGCGGGCGACCACACCTCGCCCGGACGGATGCGCTGCACCGCCGCGAATTCAGCCTCATTCAGCCCTTCCACCTCGGATACGGTCGACACCTGACCGATGCGGAACTGCTGCCCTTCGCGGATGGAGATGGTCACGAAGAACGCATCGCGTTCGCGCGCCACATCCGATGTCGCCTCAAGCACCTGCACATCGGCATAGCCGCGTGCCAGATAGAAATCGCGCAGCAACTGCTTGTCCAGTTCCAGCCGCTCGGCCACGAATGTGTCGCGCTGGATGATCTGGCGCAGCAGACCGGCCTGCTTGGTCTCCAGCACCTGCCGCAATCTGCGGTCGCTGAAGGCGCGGTTGCCCACGAAAGACAGCCGCTCGATCTCGGCCACCTTGCCCTCGGTCACCTCGAACACAAGGTCCACGCGGTTGCCGTCGCGGCGGATGATGCGCGGCTCCACCGTCGCGGCAATCCGGCCCCGCACACGATAAGCCTCGGCGATATTGGCGGCATCCTCTTCGGCCTGCGACGGGGAATAGACCAGACGGCCCTTGGACTTGGCGATCTCGGCCAGTTCCTCATCCTTCAGCCGCGCATTGCCCTCGAAATTCACGATGTTGATCATCGGATTCTCGACCACGCGGATCAACAGAGTGCCGCCCTGCGGCACCAATTCAACAGATTGGAACAGCCCCGAATTGACGATTCCCTGATAAGCGTCGTTCAGACGTGCGGCAGAGACCGTTTCGCCGCGCCCGATTCCAGCCAAAGAGATCACAGTCGCGGTCTCGATGGCCTGATTGCCCTCAACCTGAACGCTGGAAAAGCTGTAGCTCTGCGCCTGCGCTGGTGTCAGGAACGGCCCGGAAATAGCGGCGCTGGAAAGGAAAAAGGCGATCAGGGCAGGACGCATCACCCCCGCGCGCGAACGCATCTCCGGCTTCGCCTGCGCCTCGAACGCCCCTGTCGTGATCCGCATTGCCTGGCCCCGCCTTTAACAAAGTCTTGTGCTCTGACTACTCGCAAGCGCAGGACTTGTCAAAAGGCTGAGGCCCGTTAAACGATTTTCAATGACCCAGAAGTGAAGAACCAAGGAAGGCGCCGGCGAGCAAACCTGCCACCATCGTGCCCACCGTGAAGATCCGGTCGGAATTCACCACCATGATCAAAGACAGGCCGCGATAGCCCTTCGTGAAAGTTTGCATGATCTATCCTCCGACCCCAGTTCGTGCGGTCAGGACTAGGCTGCAAATATGGCGCGACTTTGGCTCACACCCGGCACTTTCGCGACGGGGGCAAACTGGCACGCGCCTTGCTGGCGCGCGCTCCTCATTCCATTACGGGCAGAAAATGTCGTTGGTTAGCGCAAAGACCATCAGCGTCAGAATCGCCGCCAGCCCCACGGTCATCAGCACCCGCAGCGCCTTGGCCGTCGGCGGTTTGCCTGTAACGGCCTCATAGGCGTAGAACACCAGATGCCCGCCATCCAGTACCGGCACCGGGAACAGGTTCATCATCCCCACCGCCGTCGACAGCATAGCGATGAACCAGATGAAACTGGTGATGCCTGCACTCGCCGCCGCACCAGAGGTTTCGGCAATCCCGATCGGCCCGCGCAGGTTGCAGGACGAAATCGCCCCCGTCACCATATGCCAAAGCCCCGACAGCGACGTGGTCGCGATATCCCAGCTCTGGCTCGCGCCCAGCCCGATGCTTTCAATAACCCCCGGCACGCGGGTTTCTGGCTCGAAATACATCGCGCCCGTCAATCCGATCAGCCAGCGGGTTTCAAACCCGCCCTCGGGCAGCGGCAGATCCACCCGCCGCGGCTGCAGATCCAGCTCGACCGGTTGGCCTTCCCGCAGCAGGCTCAATTTCAAAGGCGTGCCATCCGACGCGCCCACCAGTTCGCGCAGTTGCGAGAAGGTGGTCACTGGCTGCCCGTTCACCGCCGTCACGATATCGCCAGCTTGAACCCCGGCCTCCTGCGCTGCCGAATCCGGCTGGACGGTTTCCACCAGCGGCGGGAGCGGATGGGAATCCGTCACTTCAACCGTCTGTCCGCCCCGATCCACAAGATACTGCGCCGTGGCCACAGGCGGCAAAGCAGCCGCAGCATCGAGGAATGCCGGGAAGTCCGGTGTCTCCCGGCCGCCAAGCGATACGATCCGGTCCCCCGGTTCCAACCCCGCCGTGATCCCCGGCATGGTTTTCACCGTCCCCACCGTCGGCGCATCGGTCGCCACACCGCTTGCCAGAAACACGCCCGCAAAGATGGCAATCGACAGGATGAAATTGAAGATCGGCCCCGCCGCCACCGTCGCCGTGCGCGCCCAAAGGGGGGCGCCGTGCATCGTGGCGCGCATCTGTTCCTGCGTCATTCCGCCCAGATCATCCACATGCCCCGCCGAGGCTGCGTTGGCATCGCCCATGAATTTCACATAGCCGCCCAAAGGCAGCGCCGCGATCTGCCAGCGCGTCCCGCGCTTGTCCGCCCGCGACCAGATCACCGGACCGAAGCCCAACGAAAACACTTCCGCATGGATCCCCGACCAGCGGCCCACGATGTAATGACCATATTCATGCACAAACACGATGATCAGCAGGGCCAGCACAAAGGCAAGGATCGTATAGGCCAAGCCGCCAAAGCTTGGGATCAGATTGATCAGTTCCACGCGCTACCTGCCCTCTATCCGTTTTCGGGCCTGCTCGGCAGCCCGTATCCTTGCCAAATGGTCCATTGCCAGCACCTCTTCAAGGCTCGCCGCCGGCATCGTCAGCGCAGTTTCGGCTGATACCGCGTCCAGCGTATCCTCGACCACCGCCGCCATGTCCAGAAATCCGATCTCTCCCGCCATGAAATGATCGAGAGCTATCTCCTTCGCTGCATTGAACGCTGCCCCTGACAGCCCGCGCAGCGCCATCACCTCGCGCGCCAGCCGCAGCGCCGGAAAACGCCGGTCATCGGGGGCCTCAAACGTCAGGCTGCCCAGCCGGGCCAGATCCAGCCGCTCCACCGGAAGATGCCCCCGCTCCGGCCAATGCAGCGCGAAACCGATGGCATGGCGCATGTCGGCAGGCCCCAGATGGGCCATGATCCCCCCATCGCGGAATCCCACCAGCGCATGCACGATGCTTTGCGGATGCACCAGCACCTCGATCATCGCCGGATCGAACCCGAAAAATTCCCGCGTCTCGATCAATTCCAGCGCTTTGTTGAACATCGACGCTGAATCGATGCTGATCCTGTTGCCCATCGACCAGTTGGGATGCGCCTTCGCCTCGGCCACTGTCGCCGCCGCCAACCGCTCCAGCGGCCATTCGCGAAACGGCCCGCCCGAAGCGGTGATGATCACCCGCTCCACCGCGCCGCCATCTTCGCCCGTCAGCGCCTGAAACACCGCCGAATGTTCGCTGTCCACCGGCAGGATCGTCGCGCCATGCGCCTGAGCCGTGGCCAGCAGCAACTGCCCCGCCGTCACCAGACTTTCCTTGTTGGCCAGCGCCAGCATCCCGCCATGCCGCAGCGCACGCATCCCCGGCACCAGCCCCGCTGCGCCGACGATCCCGCTCATCACCCAATCAGCAGGCCGATCCGCAGCCTCGGCTATCGCCGCGGCGCCCGCCGCCGCCTCAACACCCGATCCCACCAAAGCCTCGCGCAGCCCGGGCAATTCCGCCTCATGCGCCGTCACCGCCACCTCGGCCCGCAACTCCCGCGCCATCTCGGCCAGACGGCGCACGTTGCGCGCCCCGGTCAGCGCTACGGTGCGATAGGCCTCGGCCCCGCCCGACCGGCGGATCAGGTCAAAGGTGCTTTCCCCGATGGACCCGGTGGCCCCGAATATGGAAATCGACCGCATGTCCCCTCAGCCGATCGGAAGGTCTTTGAAGAACAGGCCCAGCAGCATCACCAGCACCGTTGCCCCGATCAGCGCATCGAACCGGTCCAGCAACCCGCCATGGCCGGGGATCAGACGGGAGCTGTCCTTCACCCCTGCCCGACGCTTGATCCAGCTTTCCAGGATATCCCCCAACTGCCCGGCCAGCGCCACGATGGGCGACAGGATCACGAGCCCCCAATCCCCCCGCCCGGCCAGCACAAAGCACAGCCCCACCAGCGCCGCCCCGATCCAGCCCGCCACCGTGCCCGACCATGTTTTCTTCGGGCTGACCTTGGGCCAGAATTTCGGCCCCCCCATAATCCGCCCGACAAAATACCCCGCCACGTCCGACATCACCACGATGATGACCAGCCACAGGATGCCGGTCGTCCCGATCTCTTCGCGCAGCACCACCAGCCCATAACCCGCCACCATGATCGCCGCCGCGTAAAGCGCCGCAATCCGGCGGTCTCGGCGCGGCGTCAGCGCAAGCGCCAAGGGCGGCATCATCAAAAGCGACGTCGCCAGATCCGACCGTAACAACAGGGCCCCGCCCAGCGCTGCCGCCGCGATCCCTGCCATCAGCAGGGGGCGGTTCTTCTGAACCGGCGCGGTGATCGCAGCCAGTTCCCAGATCATCCCGGCGGTCATCAGGATCACCAGCACCGCAAAAGACGGGCCACCCAGCCAGATCTCCGCGGCGCCGACAGCGATCATCACGATCGCCGACACCACCCGTGGCCGCAGGTCGTTCCACCGCCCCAGCACGTTGGCCGCAGGCTCTGCCTGGGCCGCCGCAACATTCACCGCTGCCCGCGCCGCAGCCTCTGCCGCGCTTTCGTCAGTCCGGTCCGTCATGCGCCTGCCACGCCCCCAAAACGGCGCTCGCGATTGCCGAACTGGCCGACAATCGCCGCCAGCTCCTGCGCGCCGAAATCCGGCCAGAGCGTGGGCGAAAACTCATATTCCGCATAGGCCGCCTGCCAAGGCAGGAAATTCGATGTCCGCGTCTCGCCACTGGTGCGGATCACCAGATCGGGGTCGGGCAAGTCAGCGGTATCCAGACGCGCGGCAAAGACAGCCTCGGTCACCGCTTCCGGGGCCAGCCGCCCTTCGGCCACATCGCGGGCGATAGACCGCACGGCGCGGGCAATCTCGTCCCGACCACCATAGTTGATCGCCACGGTCAGGTTCAGCCGCGTCCCGCCCATCGTCCGCGCCTCGATCCCGGCCATCATCTTCTGCAGCTTCGGGTCCAGCCGCGTCCGGTCGCCAATGAACCGCAACCGCACGCCCTCGATCGACAACCGATCCGCCTCACGCTCGATATAGCGGGCAAAGATCGCCATCAGGCCCAGCACCTCTTCGGTGGACCGCTTCCAGTTCTCGGTCGAGAACGCATAGACCGTCAGCCAGCGGATCCCCAGATCGGGGCAGGCGCGGACAATCTCGCGCACCCGTTCCGCCCCACGCCGGTGGCCCACCAGCCGCGGCCAGCCGCGCGATGTGGCCCAGCGGCCATTGCCATCCATGATAATGGCCACATGCTCCGCGTTGCGGGGCGGGCGCTTTGGATCGGTTGTCTTGCCTGTTCCCAAGCCCTGCTCCCCCACCACACGGCCAGACGGGGGCCAAGGCCCCCGGCCCAGCCATGTCAGACCTGCATGATTTCCGCCTGCTTCTGTTCCAGCTGCTTGTCGACGGCGGCAATCGCCTTGTCCGTCAATTCCTGCACCTCGTCCGACCACATCTTCTGGTCATCTTCCGACATGCCCGCCGCCTTGGCCTTCTTGATCTGGTCCATCCCGTCGCGCCGCACATTGCGGATCGCCACCTTGGCGCTTTCGGCATATTGCGCCGCCACCTTGGCCAGCTCCTTGCGGCGCTGCTCGTTCAGCTCCGGGATCGGCAACCGGATCAGCGGCCCGTCGGTCACCGGGTTGATCCCGATCCCGCTTTCGCGGATCGCCTTCTCCACCTTGCTGATCATGCCCTTGTCCCAGACATTGATCACCACCATCCGCGGCTCGGGCACGTTCACAGTGCCAAGCTGGTTGATGGGGGTCATCTGGCCATAGGCATCCACCATGATCGGGTCCACGATCTGCGCCGAAGCGCGGCCCGTGCGCAGCGACGCGAATTCCTGCTTCAACGCGTTCATCGCGCCGTCCATGCGGCGCTGGATGGCGTCCAGATCGATGTCGAGGTCATCAGCCGACATAGGGTCTTCCTTCATTCTCCAGCCCGCAACCGCTTCGCGCATCAAGGCCGTTTCGTTGTTCTATAGCAGAGCCGCACCGCAACGGAACAGCGTCATTGACCAAGCGGCAAGCCGCATCTTCCCGTTGCGCTGCGGCCCGACATGTCAGTCCTGAACCCGTGTATAGGTTCCCTCACCCCGCAGAATACCGCGGAACCCGCCCGGCTCATCCAGCGAAAACACGATAATCGGCAGGTTGTTGTCGCGCGCCAGCGCGATGGCCGAGGCATCCATCACCCCAAGATGCTTGGCCAGACATTCATCATAGCTGACCGTCTCATAGCGCTTCGCATCAGCATGCTTCTTCGGGTCCTTGTCATAGACCCCGTCCACCTTGGTGCCCTTGAAGATCACCTGACAGGCCAT
>PNND01000505.1 GCA_013824045.1 Rhodobacter sp.
GGGTCACGATTTCATCGGCGATGGCCAGACCGAGACCGGTGCCGCCATCGCCCGTATCGGCCATGTCGAGCCGCTGGCCGCGCTGGCGCAGGCGGGCGATCTGATCCGGGGGCATGCCCGGCCCGTCATCCTGAAGCGTGATCACGATAGCCGCGCCATCGCGCCTTGCCGCGAGGGTGATCTGCGCCTGTGCATGGGCCACGGCGTTTTCGAGAAGCGCACCGAGCGCCTCGGTCAGGTCGGCGCTGTCGATGCGGGCGGAGAGGCCCTCAGTGGCGTCGATCTGCCACGCGAGGGCCGCGCCGCGCGGCGTTCGTTGCAGGACGGCCATCACACCGCGCAGGGCGCGGGCCGGGTCGGCGGTGGTGCCGGGGGTGCCGCCGGCGAGGGTGGCGCGGGTCAGTTCGCGGTCGACTTGCAGGCGGATGGAGCGGACGACGGCCTCGATCCCTGCGGCCTCGGTCTGGCGGTCTGCGTCGCGCAGGCGGGCAGCATCGCCTAGCAGGGCCTGCAGCGGGGTTTTCAGGCCATGGGCAAGATCGGCGGCGCGGCGGCGGGAGCGGTCGATCTCGGTCGCGCGGGCGTCGAGGAGGTGGTCGATCTGGCGGGCGAGGGGGGCGAGTTCCTGCGGGACGCTGTCGCCGATGCGGTCCTGCGCGCCGGAGGTGAGCGCCTGAAGGCGTTGGCCGAGGGTTGCGAGCGGCGCAAGGCCCACGCGGATCTGGATGGCCCCGGCGGCGAGGATGGTCAGGCCCAGCACGGCCAGCCAAGGCAGCATGTCGGCGCCGAAGGCGGCGCGGGCCGCGTCGATCCGCGCGCGGTCGAGCGCGGTGGTGATGCGGACCTTCTTTTCGCCCGCCGGGGTGGGGCGGATCACGCTGCGGTCCAGCGCCAGAAGTGCTGTGTCCTGCGGGCCGGGCAGGGTGAGGAGCACCCCTTCGCCGGGGGGCGGGGCGGGGGGCAGGGTGAGCGTGAAATCCCACAGCGAGCGGGAGGCCCAGCTTTGATCGCCCACGGACACCGCCCAGTAGCGGCCGGAATAGGGGCGGTTGAAGGCCGGGTCGGGGGGGAGTGCGGTCAGTGTCAGGCTGCCATCGGCGGCGGGATCGAGCGCGACGACCAGATAATCGGACAGATCCGACAGATCGGTGGCGATGGCACGTTCGGCATGGCGATTGAACAGGATGGACAGGCCGAATTGCGCCGCGATCAGGGTGACGATGAGCGCCAGCCCCCCCGCCAGCGCCAAACGCAGGCGCAGTGAGCTGCGTGTCATGTATCGTCGCCGAGCCGGTAGCCGAAGCCGCGCCGGGTTTCGATGGCGGTGGAGCCAAGTTTGCGGCGCATGCGGGTGATGACGGCCTCGACGGCATTGGCCTCGCGCCCGTCTTCGGTGCCGTAGAGATGGTCGAGCAGTTCGGTGGGGGGAACGGTCCTGTCGCGGTTCAGCAGCAGATAGGACAGGAGCCGGAATTCCAGCGGGGTGAGGGCCACGGGCAGGCCGCCCTTGTGCACGGTCATGCGGTTGAGGTCGATGGTCAGACTGCCCAGTTGGTGCAAGGGCTGCGCTTGCCCGGCGGCCCGGCGGATCAGGGCGCGGGCGCGGGCGGTCATTTCTTCGACCATGAAGGGTTTGGGAAGGTAGTCATCGGCCCCCGCCTCAATCCCTTCGACGCGTTCGGACCAAGTGCCGCGGGCCGACAGGATCAGGATGGGAAAGCCGCGCCCTTCGGCGCGCCAGCGTTTCAGAAGCGTCAGGCCATCGAGCCGGGGCAGGCCCAGATCGAGGATGACGAGATCGTAATCTTCCGTCCCGCCTTGGAACCATGCGGTTTCGCCATCTGTCACGCATTCGGCGCGGAAGCCTGCGGCGGTGAGGGCGGTTGAGACCATGGCCGCGATGCGGCTATCATCTTCGACGACAAGCGCGCGCATTACTCATAGACCCTGAGGATGCGGGCGGTGGCGGCATCGACCCGCACATCGAGAACCCGGCCCACCGGGGTGATGAGTTCCAGCGCATAGATCAGGCGGCCGCTTCTGCGGTGCAGTTCGGCGTTGATCATGCGTGCACCGAAGTGGTCTTCGACGCCCGAAAGGAACGAGGCAAGGGGCAGGATCGCGCCGGAGGATACGCCATCGCGGGCGCGGTCGCTGTCATCGCCGTCTTCGTCATCATCAGCGCTGTCAGCGCCGTTGCTGTCGCCGCCATTATCATCATCGCCGTCATCATTGTCACCACCACTACCACCACCACTACCACTGTTGCCACCGCCATCGTCGCCGTCCCCTGCGACGGCGGGCGTGGCGACGGCCAGAATCGCGAGAAGGAGGAGGAGGGCTGAACGTGTCATGCAGGCGATCTACCGGAGGGACGCTGACAATTGGCTGACAGGCGCGGTCAGGCGGCTGTCAGACGACTCATGGCAAGGCTGGTGCATCCCGAGAGTTGGGGCAATGGAAAAACGAGAGGATGAACCAATGAACGCCAAGGACCTTAAGAATGCAGGACATGCTTCGATGGGCATCGCCCTGGTTGCGGCCGTAGTCGGCGCGCTGTCGCTGACATCGGTGCCGAATGCGGCTTTTGCCAGCAGCGACGACCAGAGCAGCGAGCAGCAGCAGCAGCAGCAGCAGTGATGACCGGGGTGGCGACGACAACGGCGGCAACAGCGGTGGCCACACCAGCGACAGCAATGGCGATGACAGCGACGACAACACCAGCGACGGCAATGGCGGCGACACCAGCGGCGATGGCAACGACGATATGGGCTATGATGACAACAGCGGCGCCGGGACGGGGGTCATCCTTCCGGTGCTGGCCGATGTGGTGACCGAGTGGGAAACCCGCGGCTACGACGTGCTGGAGATCAGCCGCGAGGACGGAACGGTGGTGGAGATGAAGGTCGTCACCCCGGAAGGCAAGCGGGTCGAGATGTATGTGGATGCGGCCACCAACACGATCCTGAGCCAGCGTCTGGACTACTGAGATAAGCGAAGCGCTGCAGGCAAAGGGGGGTGGGCGCAAGCCCGCCCCCTAGCCATGTTCGCCGAAGGGCCCGGCATAGATGGTACGCGGCGGGATCAGTTCGGGTTCCACTTCCTTGACCGTGATGCCGGGATGAGGTGTTTCGATCAGCCGGTAAGCCTCGGCGATCAGGCGGTGGCTGTCTTGGCGGATCATGTGAACGGGAAATTGCAGGTAGGCGGCGAAGGGGTCGTAATCGTAGCAGCCGATGACCGAGGTGTCGAAACTGCCCGGTGGCAGATGGACGAAATGGCCAAGGACGCCTTCGAAGGCGGTCAGGGAATTGACGAAGAGCCCGGCGGGCAGGCCGCCAAGCCGGTCGCAGAGCGCGGCGACTTCCTGCATGGCGCGGCGGGGGGGGTAGCCGCAGGCGATGATCTGGTCGGCGCCGGGGGGCAGGCCTGCGGCGGTGAGCACATCTCGGAAGCCTTCGATGCGGCGGGAGGTGGCGTAATCGGTTGCCACCCCGCCGATGAAGAACAGCCGGTCGCGTGCCGGATCGGCGCTGTGAGCCTGTGCATCAAGCAGGGTTTGCGTGAGCACCTTCGCCCCGTGGTAATTGTCGGAAATCACCGAAGGGGCACCCGGGCCGGGAAGATCGACAAACACATGGCGCAGGTTGGCGGCATTGCACAGGTCGGTGATGGCGGCGGGATCGGTGGCGCCGGCCACGAAGATGTAGTCGACCGCATAGGAGATCAGCGTCTGCACGATGCGGCGTTCCTCGTCCGGGTCGCGCATCGAGGAGGCGATGACGGGGACAAGGCCCCGGTCGCGGGCGAAGGTTTCGAAGCTTTGCGACATGGAGCTGAAATAGCGGTTGTCGTGGACCGGGATGATCATCCCGACGAGGCCGGAGCGCGCCTGCCGCAGGCCGCGCGCCTGCATGTTGGTGGAATAGCCCTGTTCATCGGCGATGCGGCGGATCAGTTCGACCGTGGTTTCGCTGATCCGGCGTGATTTCCATGCGCCGGAGAGCGCCGCGCTGACGGTTGACGGGGAGGCACCCGCCAGTTTTGCGATGTCGAAAATGGTGGCCTTGCGGCTGTGTGTCGTCATGTCAGACCCTGTTGGGGGCACCGTCCAAGAAACTTCTTGACGAGTCTAGAGGTTTGTTGGCTTCATGTGCAATATCGATTGTGCAAATCTGTGGCGCCTGTGCGGCGCTGTGAAATCCGGGTGCAGGCCTTGAGGAGGGGCTGGATCTGTGACGATCTGCACAATCGATGGTGCAAGCGCAGGTACCCGCAGGGTGCCACCATGGGAGGAAGACAATGAAAAGACGTACCTTGACCGCCTTGATGGCGGGTGTTGCCTTTGCTGCTTCGCTGTCTGGCGGCGCTTTTGCGCAGGACAAGCCGACGATGGGCGTGGTGGTGAAGATCGGAGGTATTCCGTGGTTCAACGCCATGGAAATGGGGATCAAGGAAAAGGGCGAAGAGCTGGGCATGGATGCCAGCATGATCGGCCCCACCTCGGCCGACCCGGCGCTGCAGGTGCGCGCCATCGAGGACCTGATCGCCAAAGGGGTGGATGTGATCGGCGTTGTCCCGAATGACGAGGCGGCGCTGGAGCCGGTGCTGGAAAAGGCGCGGGCGGCAGGGATCAAGGTCGTCAGCCACGAAGGGCCGGGGATCAACAATGTCGACTGGAACTTCGAGATGGCCTCGGCACAAGGCTTTGGCGAAACCCATGCCGAATTGCTGGCGCAGAAGATGGGCGGCAAGGGGGAATATGGCGTGTTCGTCGGCAGTCTGACCGTGCCGCTGCACAATGCCTGGGCCGATGCGGCGATTGCCTATCTGGCCGAGAAATACCCCGACATGAAGCCGGTGGGCGAACGCTATGGTGTAGCGGAAAACGTGGATGACAGCCGCAAGACGGCGCTGGATCTGATGGCCGCCAATCCGGGACTGGGCGGGTTCCTTGCCTTTGGTTCGCAAGGGCCGATCGGTGCGGGCCGCGCGATCGAAGAGCAGCGCAAGACCGGATCGGTGCATGTGATCGGGCCGTTTTCGCCGGGGCAGGGCCGTGATCTGGTGAAGTCGGGCGCAATCTCGGGCGGGTTCATGTGGAACCCGGCAGAGGCGGGCCGCGTCTTCGTGACCATGGGCAAGATGCTGGTGGACGGGACCGAGATCACCGAGGGCACGGATATTCCGGGTCTGGGTGTCGTGTCGCCAGATGCGGCGGGCAAGGATATCATCACCAACAACCTGATCGCGATCAACGCCGAGACGGTGGACGGTCTGGCCGATCTGGGCCTTTGATCGGCCTTTGATCGGCCTGTGACTGGCTGGTGATATCACGCGTCCGGGGGTGTTTCTCCCTCGTCCCCGGACGCGCTTTTCCTTTACCATTCTCGGGTGCGCTGCGCCCGGACCCTGCCCTTATGCACGGAACCCACAGACGTGACCGACCTGCCGCCCGCCATATGTTTTGCCAAGGTGTCGAAGGTGTTCGGCGGGGTGAAAGCCTTGCAGGATGTGGCCTTTGAGGTGGGGCAGGGCGAGGTGCATTGTCTGGCCGGGGAAAACGGCTGCGGGAAAAGCACGCTGATCAAGATCATCACCGGGGTCTATCAGCCCGAAGCAGGGGCCGAGATGGCGCTGTTTGGCGAGGAGTTGGCGGCGATCACGCCCAATCTGGCGCGGCAGCGGGGCATCGCCGTGATCTGGCAGGATCTGGCGCTGTTTCCGGAAATGACGGTGGCGGAAAACATCGCCTTTGAAAGCCTATTGGGCAACCGTCCGCGCCGGGTGGATCACCGCGCCCTGCGCGCGGCGGCCGAGGCGGCGCTGGCGCGGCTTGAGGTGTCGCTGGATCTGGATGCGCGGCTGGGCACGCTGCCGATTGCGGCGCGGCAGGTGGTGGCGATTGCGCGGGCGCTGGTGTCGGATGCGCGGCTGATCTTCATGGATGAGCCGACGGCGTCGCTGACGCAGGCCGAGACGGATGCGCTGCTGGCGGTGGTCCGCACGCTGTCTGCGCGGGGGGTGGCGGTGGTGTTTGTGAGCCATCGCTTGGCCGAGGTGCTGGAGATTTCCAGCCGGGTGACGGTGCTGCGCGATGGGCGGCTGGTGGGTGTTTATCCGACCGAAGGCATGACGCAGGCGCGGCTGACTGAGTTGATGACGGGCAAGACGCTGGATCATCAGGTGCGGGCGCGGGACACATCGGGCGATCCGCCCGTGCTTGAGGTGGAGGGGCTGTCGCGGGGCAACGAGTTCCGCGATGTGACCTTTACCCTGCGGCGGGGCGAGGTGCTGGGCCTGACCGGGCTGATCGGCGCGGGGCGGACGGAATTGAGCCATGTGCTGTTCGGGATGAACCGCGCCGATGCGGGCATGATCCGGCTGGAGGGGCGGGTGCTGCGGATGCGGTCAAACCGCGACGCCGTGGCGGCGGGCATCGCCTATGTGTCAGAGGACCGTCTGGCGCTGGGGCTGATCCAGCCGCAGAGCATTTCGGACAATGCGGTGCTGGCGGTGCTGCGGCGGATCACCGGGGCGTCGGGGCTGTTATCGCCCAAGCGGCAGGAGGATCTGGTGGCGCATTGGGTGCGCGAGTTGGCGGTGAAGATCGGCAAGCCGGGGGATGCGGTTTCCACCCTGTCGGGGGGCAATCAGCAGCGGGTGGTGCTGGCGAAATGGCTGGCGACGGAGCCGAAGGTGCTGATCCTCGACTGTCCGACGGTGGGGGTGGATGTGGGTGCGCGGGCAGGGATTTTCCGCATCGTGCGGGAGTTGGCGGCGAAGGGGCTGGCGATCTTGCTGATATCGGATGAGGTGTCAGAGGTGCATGTGAACGCAGACCGGGTGCTGCATATGGCCGGGGGGCGGATCGTGGGCGAATATGACCCGCGTAGCACCCCGCTGCAGGACATGGAGGCGGCGGTCTATGCGTGATTTCCTGCGCGCCTATCCGGCCGAGGCGAAGCTTCTGGCCGTGCTGGTTCTGATCGTGGGGTTCCTGTCGGTGGCATCACCGCAGTTCCTGACGCTGGGTAATCTGACATCGCTGTTGAACAACAACGCGGTGAACCTGATCTGGGCGGTCGGTCTGTTGGTGGTGCTGATCGCCGGGGGGATCGACATTTCCTTTGCGGTGGCGGCATCGGTCGTGCAGTTCGTTGCGGTCTCGGTTCTGATCGGTATGGGCGGGGGCAATTGGGCGCTGGGTTTTGCGCTGGTGATTGTGCTGGGCATCGGGCTGGGTCTGGTGAATGCCGCGCTGATCCACGGGTTTCGGATCATTTCCATCGTGGTGACGATTTCCACCTTTAACGCCTTTTTCGGGTTGCTGATGTTCTTCACCGGGGGGCGCAGCATTTATAGCCTGCCGGACTGGCTGTCGCAGCCGATCTATCTTTGGGAGTATCAGACGGAAACCGGCTGGGCCGATATCCGGTTGCCGGTGGCGGTGATGGTGGCCTGTCTGATCGCGACATGGGCGCTGATCCGGCACACGACCACGGGGCGGCAGCTTTACGCCTTTGGCGACAATCCGGAAGGGGCGCGGCGGGCGGGGATCAACATCTGGCTGATGCAGGCGATTGCCTTTGGGTGGTGCGGGATGATGGCGGGCATTGCCGGGCTGATGCAGGCGCATATCACCCGCGAGGTGGTGCCCAATGCGCTGATCGGGCGCGAGCTGGACGTGCTGGCCGCCGTGGTGCTGGGTGGGGCGCGTTTGGGCGGCGGGCGCGGGTCGGTGCTGGGCTGCGTGCTGGGCGTGATGCTGGTGGCCGTGGCGCAGAACGGGCTAAACCTGCTGGGGGTCTCTCCTTACGCGTTCAAGATGGTGGTGGGGATCATCATTCTGGCCGCGATTTCGACATCCAACATCGATCTGGCCGCGATTCTGGCACCCAAGCGGAGGGACCGGGAATGATGGACCGGTTGAAACAGGCCTTGGGGCCGGAAGTGCCGGGGCTGCTGGGGTTTTTGCTGCTGGTGGTGGTGGTCTTTGGCCTGACCGCGCCGAATTTCCTGACGGGAGCGAACCTTGGGTCCATAGCGTTTCAGCTGCCGGAGTTGGGCATTCTGACGCTGGCGATGCTGATCCCCATTATCTCGGGCGGGTTCAACCTTGCGATCATCTACACCGCGAATATGGCGGGGCTGACGCTGGCCTATGTGCTGATGCAGTTCGGTGGGGCGGAGGCGGGGATTGGGCCCTTCGTGCTGGGGTCGGTGCTGGCGCTGCTGGTCGGGGCGGCTTCGGGCGCGGCGATGGGGGCGGTGATCGCCTATATCGGGGCGCATCCGATTCTTGTGTCGCTGGCGATGATGATCTTCCTGCGGGGATTGGGCGAGTTTCTGACCAAGGGCGGGGATATTTCGGGGTTTCCGCCATACCTCGCGACGCTGGGGCATGGGTCGGTGCTGGGGATACCGGTGCCGCTGATCCTGTTCGGGGTCTGTGCGGTGGTCTGGCATATCCTGCTGACCCGCACGCGGCATGGGTTTGCGGCGCGGATGGTGGGATCGAACCTGAAGGCCACGACCTATTCCGGGGTGCATGCCAAGCGGACGCTGGTGCTGATCTATACCCTGTCGGGCGTGATGTGCGCGATTGCGGGCATCCTGATGCTGTCGCGGTTCAATTCGGTGCGCGTGGGCCATGGCGAGGCGTTGCTCTTGGTCACGGTGCTGGCCTGTTTTCTGGGCGGGGTGGACCCGTTCGGCGGCTTTGGCCGGGTGGCGCCTGTGGTGATCGCACTGGTGGTGCTGCAGGTCTTGTCATCGGGGCTGAACCTGTTGGGGGCCAATCAGCACCTGTCGACGGCGGTTTGGGGGTTGTTTCTGGTGGGTGTGATGATCCTGCGCTGGGGCGCGGAGCGATGGAAAGAACGAAAACGAGGGAGAGGATAGAATGGAAGGTTTCGGCGTTCACACCAGTATGTGGACCATGCATTGGGACAGGGCAGGGGCGGAAAAGACCATCCCACAGGCGGCGGCCTATAAGATGGATTTCATCGAGATCGCGCTTTTGAACACATCCATCGTGGATGCGGCCCATACCCGCGCTCTGCTAGAAAAGCACAACATGCGGGCTGTCTGTTCGCTGGGCCTGCCGGAGAAGAACTGGGCGAGCGTGAACCCGGACGGGGCGATTGAGCAGTTGTGCGACAGCATCGACAAAGCCGCCGAGATGGGGGCGGAAGCGCTGTCGGGGGTGACCTATGGCGGGATCGGGCAGCGGACGGGACTGTCGCCCACGATGGCGGAATATGACAACATTGCCCGCGCGCTGGCAGCGGTGGCCAAGCACGCCAAGAAGAAGGGCATCGCCTTCGGGATCGAACCCGTGAACCGCTATGAGAACCACCTGATCAACACCGGCTGGCAGGCCAAGTGGATGATCGAAAAGGTGGGGGCGGATAACATCTTCATCCACCTTGATACCTATCACATGAATATCGAGGAGAAGGGCGCGGGGAACGGCATCCTCGATGCGCGCGAACATCTACGGTATATCCACCTGTCGGAGAGCGACCGCGGCACGCCGGGCGAGGGGACCTGTGATTGGGACGAGGTCTACGCCACGCTGGCGGCCATCGGGTTCAAGGGCGGGCTGGCGATGGAGTCCTTCATCAACATGCCGCCCGAGGTGGGCTATGGGCTGGCCGTCTGGCGGCCTGTGGCGGAAAATTTCCAAGAGGTGATGGACAAGGG
>PNND01000214.1 GCA_013824045.1 Rhodobacter sp.
GCGCAGGAAACGCTGCGGGCGACCCGCCCGCAAACCGGAATTTGCGTCAAATTCCGCCGCGATTTTTGCGTCAAAAATCGCCCGCCTCACACGCCCAACCGCCGAAACACCGCAGGCAGCATCTCGGGCAGATCCTCCGCAATCAGCCCCGGCCCGAACTCCCGCGCACATTCTACATGCAGCCAAGCCCCCGTGCAGGCCGCATCAAAGGCCGAGAAGCCCCGCGCCAAAAGCCCCGCGATGAATCCCGCCAGCACATCCCCCGACCCCGCCGTCGCCAGCCACGGCGCCGCGCGGTCGTAATGGGCCGAGTTGATGGCACAACGCCCATCGGGTGCCGCGATCACCGTATCCGCCCCCTTGAACAGCACCACACACCCCGCCCGCACCGCCGCCTCCCGCGTCGCATCCACCTTGGAATAGGCTGGCCCCGTCACCGCAGGTGCCTCCAGCCTCTCCGCAATATCCGGAAACAGCCGCGCAAACTCCCCCGCATGCGGCGTCAGCACGCACCCGTCATGCAGCGCCCCAAACAGCCCCACCTCCCGCGACAAGATCGTCAGCGCATCCGCATCCAGCACCAGAGACAAGGGTCGCCCCGCGCGCACCACGCCCAAAGCCGCCGCCACCAGTCCCACCTCCCGCGCCCCCGTCCCCAGCCCCGGCCCGAGGCAAACCACCCCGATCCGCGCATCTTCCAGCACGGCTTCCAAGGCCGCTCCATCCGCCACCACCCGCAGCATCACCGCATCCAGCCGCGCCGCGTTCTCGGCCAAGGCTTCCAAAGGACACCCCACCGTCACCACCCCCGCCCCAATCCGCAACGCCCCCCGCGCCGAAAGCCGCGCCGCCCCGCCGCGACCAGAGGGGCCGGCGAGGATGAAGGCATGGCCGTGGGAGTATTTGTGGTCATCAGAGGTTTTTGAGAACGGCGACCAGCCCGGCATGAAGTCAGCGTGATACGCTTCGCCTTGAAGCAGCTCGACCAAGACAGCCTCATTGGGTCGTTGCTGCGTTTCTCGGTCGTACTTGCCCTTCAACTGCCTTATCGCTGCCACTTCGTCCAATCCGATATCGGTGACGACAACCTTGCCGCATACGTCCGGTCCAGACGCAGTGAAGTGGCCGAGTTTTCTGAATTGAAAAGTAACCGTAAGGTGGCATCGCGGCGAACGGTCATTCCTTGGCTCGCCTGCGACCGTAAAGATGCGCCCGCTGTCAGAACAGCAGCCCGATGGAAGATCAATCGCGACGACGCGTGGTAGGGCACCTATGGTGTTGATCTTTTCGCCCACGTCCAAGGCGATCGGCCTTGTAAGGCCTGTTCCAAAGACCGCATCAATCCCCAGATCGTAGTCCTGAGACCAAGCATTGAAAGCTATGAGGTCCCCCACCTCCCCCATTCCCCGCCACCGCTCATAATTCACTCGCGCATCCGCAGGCATCCGCTCGGGGTCACCGTAGAGGAACACCTCCACCTCCCACCCCCATTCCTTCAACAGCCGCGCCACCACGAACCCGTCGCCGCCATTGTTCCCCGGCCCGCACAGCACCACCGCCCGGTGCGACGTCGCCCTGAGCTCCGGCCATTCCTCGAAGATCGCCTCCACCACGCCCCGCCCGGCGCGCTCCATCAGCTCCAGCCCGGTCACCGCGCCGCTCGCAATCGCGGCGGCCTCGATGGCGCGCATTTGGGCAGCGGTCAGCAATTCGGTCATGGTATCGCCTATTCCTTTCGCAAACCGCCCATCCCGCAGGCGTTCTGCACATTTTTTAATCACTCACTCCGGAAACCCGCCGCAGACCGGCCTGCCCGCCCGCTCACCGATTGTGGCCCCCAATCAGAAATGATCAGACCTCCAAAGACAAGCCATCTGGGGGGAGAGTCGGCCCATGAAGAAGATCGAGGCGATCATCAAACCGTTCAAATTGGACGAGGTGAAGGAAGCCCTTCAGGAAGCCGGCATTCAGGGCCTGTCCGTCACCGAAGTCAAAGGCTTCGGGCGCCAGAAGGGCCATACCGAACTGTATCGTGGCGCCGAATATGTCGTCGACTTCCTGCCCAAGGTGAAGATCGAGGTCGTCCTCACCGATGACATGGTCGACAGCGCCATCGCGGCGATCGTCTCTGCCGCCCGCACCGACAAGATCGGCGACGGCAAGATCTTCGTCACCCCCGTCGAACAGGCCATCCGCATCCGCACCGGCGAAACCGGCGACGACGCCGTCTAAGGGCGCGGCCTGACGAATACCGACCGCCGCAACAGGCGGGCCGGACACTGCAACACCCAACCGAAAGGCATCATGATGAGCGCAGTTAAGAATGCTCTGAAGCTGATGAAGGACGAGGAAGTCGAATATGTCGACATCCGCTTCACCGACCCAAAGGGCAAGCTTCAGCACGTCACCCTGGTGGCGGACCTTGTGGATGAGGACTTCTTCGAAGAAGGCTTCATGTTCGATGGCTCCTCCATCGCTGGCTGGAAGTCGATCGACCAGTCCGACATGAAGCTCATCCCTGATGCTTCTTCGGTCTATATCGACCCGTTCTATGCCGAAAAGACGATGTGCGTGCATTGCAACGTCGTCGAACCCGACACGGGCGAAGCCTATTCCCGCGATCCGCGCGGCACCGCCTTCAAGGCCGAAGCCTATCTCAAGGCCTCCGGCGTCGGTGACGCGGCCTATTTCGGCCCCGAAGCCGAATTCTTCATCTTTGACGACGTCCGTTATTCGGTCGCGCCGAACAAGGTGTCCTACCAGATCGACGCCGAAGCCGCCGCCTGGAACACCGACACTGTGATGGAAGGCGGCAACCTCGCCCACCGCGCCAACTACAAGGGCGGCTACTTCCCGGTGAACCCGATCGACGAAGCCCAGGACCTGCGCGGCGAGATGCTCTCGACGATGAAGCGCATGGGCATCAAGGTCGACAAGCACCACCACGAAGTGGCGACCTGCCAGCACGAACTGGGCATGATCTTCGGCGGGCTGGTTCAGCAGGCCGACAACATCCAGAAGTACAAGTACGTCATCCACAACGTCGCGGCAGCCTATGGCAAGACCGTGACCTTCATGCCCAAGCCCATGAAGGGCGACAACGGCTCGGGGATGCACGTAAACATGTCGATCTGGAAGGACGGCAAGCCGCTCTTCGCTGGCGACAAGTATGCCGACCTGTCGCAGGAAGCGCTCTACTTCATCGGCGGCATCCTCAAGCACGCCAAGGCGCTGAACGCTATCACCAACCCGTCCACCAACAGCTACAAGCGCCTGATCCCCGGCTTCGAAGCCCCGGTTCTGCGCGCCTACTCCGCCCGCAACCGCTCGGGCTGCGTCCGTATTCCGTGGACCGAATCGCCCAAAGCTAAGCGCGTCGAGGCCCGCTTCCCCGATCCGTCGGCGAACCCCTACCTCGCCTTCTCGGCCCTGCTGATGGCCGGCCTTGACGGCATCAAGAACAAGATCGACCCGGGCCCCGCTTCGGACAAGGATCTCTACGATCTGCCGCCGGAAGAACTGGCCGCCATCCCCACCGTCTGCGGTTCGCTCCGCGAGGCGCTGGAAGAGCTGGAAAAGGACCACGACTTCCTGCTTGCAGGCGACGTGTTCACCAAGGACCAGCTCGAAGGCTACATGGCGCTGAAGTGGGAAGAGGTTTACGCCTTCGAACACACGCCGCACCCGGTCGAATACCTGATGTATTATTCCTGCTGATCCGCGGATCAGACCGACATTGCAGAAGGGCCGCCTCAATTGGGCGGCCCTTTTCGCATTGCCGCCACAGGTTTCCGGCGCTCATTGGGCAGGGTGAAACGGCGGGCAAACGGATATCTTCAAGGTTTGAAGGGAATACCCCAAACCCCGCCACAGAAAGCGCCAATTCTCGTCACGATTGGATGGTTCGGTTAACAAAACCTAAGGAGATGCCGCCATGCTGGATAGTGACGCCTCTTTCTTCCTTGTACCCGAATTCCAATCCTCTCGCGGGGCACGCCGAACCCTCGGCGCACCCTATTCAACCCTCCGGTTCGACGCCGCACCCGACGCCGATCTGTGCATGTCTCTGGTGCCCGATCCCGGCACCTTTGGCGTGGCGGCAAAAGCCGACATCACCGCAGCAGGTGCAAATGCCGTGCCAACCGACACAGCAACCCCTGATTTTCTTGCACTTCCTGCGGCTGAAAGCCCGGATGCCTTCGCCTATAACTTCCACGAGGATACGGCGGATTTCTTGGCCTTTGGTGTAGACCCGGCCGATATCTTCGCCACGGACGATCTGCCGGAAGACGCGGCCTTTGCCTCCGACACCGCCGATATCCGGGCTGTCACCCCACGCCGCCCGATGCGCTTTACCTTTGCGCGCGATTCGATGGAACACAGCCGACTGATTCTCCCCATCCCGAATCTGTTCGAAAACACCTTCGAAGATGACACGCTCACCGGTCCGGGCATCGACCCCCGGCTTCAGCGCAGCCGCGCGCGCGCCCGCGCCCGCCTGATGGCCCATGAGGCCGCCCTTCCCCCCGAAGCGCGCAACCTCTGGTGCAACGATGGCAGCGATGACGAGATGCCAACCGCAACCGATACCTCCCTCGACACTCAGGTCGACAGCAGCACGATCTCCCTGACCGAGACGACAGTCTCGGATGGCACCGATGCTCAGGCCCCGCGCCGCGCCGTCCGCCACCTGTCAGTTAACCGTCGCGCGCCTAAACCGCGCCTTGCCCCGTCTGAAATCCATGATCCGCTGCAGAGCCATCTGCATCAGGTCCGCGAGGCGCTCTATACTGCCGATCCGGAGGAAGAGACCGCAGCCCTTGCCCCTTCCCCGCAACAGACCCTGCCCCTGCGCCTTGTCGCGGTACTGGTGACGCTCACCGTCCTTCTGATGCAGATCATCGCCGCCTTGCGCGCAAGTCTGCCCGATCATGCCCGCACGCTGCGTGACACGCTCATGGGAAACAGCCTGCGCCTTCCGTCCCGCGCGCTTGCGATCACCGGCATGATCCTTGCGCTCGCCCAAACCATCCCGCCCGATCTGATGTGACGGCCCTGCCCGGCCCTCCCGGGCAGACCACAACCGCAGGCAAGGCTTACACATTTCTTACCTGTTCACGATCCGTCGACAACCACGACAGATTAGGCGAGTTTCCGCGCAAAACCCCGAAATCAGGCAACAATCGGGCAAAAAAACCGCCAAATTCATGCCTCCACCGCAAAGGCACCCGAAATTAGGCACAATTAACCTGCAACCTCTGGGTAACCACAAAAAAAGGCAGGAGGGCATACAGATGGCATTTGATGACAGCACGATCGCCCAGTTTGTCTTTGACCGCGACCCTGCGCTGAACCTCTCTGTCCTTGTGCGTGAACTTGATGATGCGCTCGGTCGCTCCGGCGCGGGCGCGCGCACCATCACCTGGGATTGCGAAGATCTGGTCTTTGTCGATCTGCACGGCGTGCGCTTCACCCTCTCCTACACGGGCGAGCCTGCCCTTGGCCTGCCCAGCAGCCTGATGATCTCGGTCGGCCCCGGCCCCGACAGCCACCCCGGCAGCTTTGATGACCCCGCAGACCGCCGCCGCTATGAAGACCTCTGCCACCTGATCGCCGATCGCCTTCGTGCCCGTTTTGCCCCGCGCGAAACGCTCTGGCATCAGGTTGCCGGCCCCGTCACCGCCGATCTGGTCGACAACCTCTTCGACCGCCTCCCCGATCTCTCCGGCGAGGCCCCATCGCGCCCCATGACGCGCCGCTCCCCTCCGGCCGAGGCGATCCGCGCCTTTCCTGAAACCGATGCCGGGATGCCCGTGTCCTTTGTCGAAAAGGCCATGGCCATCAAGGCCATCAAGGCCGAGCGCGCCCGTGCCGCCATGACCCGGCTTTCCAACGCCGCCATCGCCACGGCCGCCCCTGCCAACCAACAGCCCGATCTGCCACGCCGCCCTTCGGGCGACCTCGACCAGATCCGCAACGCGCTCTACCCCGACCAGCCGGAAACCACCGGCCAGAATGTGCGCATGCGCCTTGCCGCCTCCACGCTCGATGTCACGCTCATGGTGGTCTATCTGCCCATGGGGGCCGCGATGCTCACCTGCTCGCTCCTGCGCGGCGGTGATGTCCATGCCTCGGGCCGCGTCATGGCGATGACCTGCACGCTTCTGGCGCTTGGCCATGTCGCGGGCCTGAACCCGATGATGTCGCTCCTGTAAAGCGGTCTAAAGACCCGCCGCCTCCATCGCCGCCTGTTCCCCTTCGGAAAACCGCGCCATCGGCACCAGATAGGTGTGGATCGAAAACACCACCGCCCCTGTCACGGGCAGGCGCAAGATGCACTGCCGCTCGGATCGCATGAAAAGTCGCTCCACCGCATAGGGCCGGGTGTCAAATTCCTGACGCGGGTTGTGCAGCGCCGGGTCGTCATAGACCAGCGCATTGTACCGCTCCAGCGGTTGGCCCACCCGCACCATGTCAAACAAGCGCTGCACCCGCCGCGCGACATCCTCGTCATAGTGATGCACCGGCTTGTGAATCCCCGTCATCGGACGGCCGATCTTCTGCCCCAAGGTCCAGCTTGCTGGAAAACACAGGATCGCCCCGGTCAGCACCGATTCCGCGCCCTGCTTCTCCATCAGGCACAGATCCTCCTGCACCAGCCGCCCCAGTGTGATCAGGGGGAATGCCGGGTCCAGCCGCACCTCCACCCCATCCGGCCGCCACACCCGGTCCGGCCCCACCACATAACCATCCCGCCGCGACAGCAGATCCAGCACCGCTGCGTATAACTCCGCCGCTGCAGCACGCCCCTCGGGCAACAGCGCATGTACCAAAGGCTGCCGCGTCGCGATCAGCCAGTCGCGCTCGGCCATCTGCCCAGCAAAGGCCTCATCCGCGCGGATCCAGTCCTCCGCCCCACAGGGCAGCATCCCGGGCAACCGCCATGTCCGCGGGTCGGTCCATGGCTGATGGGGCAGACTGTTGTGAAAAACCGGCTCTCTCATGCCTCCTGCCTACAATCCCGCCCCACGACCATCAACCCCATCCAAATCCGACGCCCCCGCGTCGCACAGCGGCAACCCCCGCGCCCCGCGCTGCCCGACCATCAGGATGCCAGCAGGGGGGCCACCATGAACCAGCACTATGCCGACCGCCGCAAGATCGACCCAAGCCGGGGCACCACGCTGGGCGACGGCTCCCCCAACGACAATGACCGCGTCGAAATCGGCCCCACCCAGCTTGCCTTCGCCGAATGGCAGGCGGCGGGCCTCACGCCCCCCAACCTCGCCCGGATGCGCGAATACCGCTGGGATCGTCTGGTCAAAGCGCTGCAGGCCCGCGATTACGGCGGCCTTCTGATGTTCGATCCCCTGAACATCCGCTACGCCACCGACACCACGAACATGCAAGTGTGGAACACCCACAACCCCTTCCGCGCCTGCCTGCTGATGGCCGATGGGCATATGGTGATGTGGGAATACAAGAATTCCCCCTTCCTCGTGACCTTCAACCCGCTGGTCAAGGAACTGCGCTCCGGTGCCACCTTCTTCTACAACTCCACCGGCGACCGCGGCGCCGTCGCCGCCCGCGCCTTCGCCCAGCAGGTCGATGATCTGATGCGCGCCCATGTCGGCACCAACCGCCGCCTCGCGGTGGACAAGATCATGGTCCACGGCCTGCGCGCGCTGGAATCCATCGGCTTTCAGGTGATGGAAGGCGAAGAGGTCACCGAACGCACCCGCGCCATCAAAGGCCCCGATGACATGCTGGCGATGCGCTGCGCGGCCCATGCCTGCGAAACGGCGGTGGCCGCGATGGAGGCCTTCACCCGCAAGAACGTCCCGAAAGGAAACGTGTCGGAAGATGACATCTGGTCGGTCCTTCATGCCGAAAACATCCGTCGCGGCGGCGAATGGATCGAAACCCGCCTCCTCGCCTCCGGCCCCCGCACCAATCCCTGGTTTCAGGAATGCGGTCCCCGCATCGTGCAGAACAACGAAATCGTGGCTTTTGATACCGACCTCATCGGTGCCTACGGCTTCTGCATCGACATCAGCCGCAGCTGGTGGGTGGGCGACCAGCGCCCGACCAATGCGATGATCTCCGCCTATGCCCACGCACTTGACCATATCCGCGACCACCAGTCCCGCCTCAAACCCGGCGTCTCGATCCGCGACCTCACGTTCGGTGGGCATCAGCTGGACGCGCAGTATTGGCAGCAGAAGTATTCCTGCAAGATGCACGGCGTCGGGCTCTGCGATGAATGGCCCTATGTCACCTATCCCGACGGCTGGATGGAAGGCGCTTTTGACGCCGTGCTGGAGCCCGGCATGACGATCTGCGTCGAGGCACTGGTCAGCCCCGAAGGCGGCGATTTCTCCATCAAGCTGGAAGATCAGGTGCTGATCACGGAAACAGGGTGCGAAAACCTGACCCGCTATCCCTTTGACGCCGCTCTGATGGGCCTCGCCTGAGAGACGATTTTTCATGCGAAAAATCAGGGGGCTGTCTGCCCCCTCGGCGCGTACCGCGCCTCACCCCCGAGGATACTAGGGCAGAGAAGAACCCGAAAGACCCTCATGCAATCTTCTCTGCCCAAATATCCTCGGGGGTGAATTGGCGCATAGCGCCAAGAGGGGGCGGAAAGCCCCCTTTCTTGCAGAATTTTCGCAGAAAATTCGTGCACCCCCGCCCATCCCAGCGCCTTGCCTCGCAGCCCGTCCCGGCGTAAGCCCACCGCGTCCCTTCCCTGACACGAGGCCCGCCATGATCCCCCGCTATTCCCGCCCCGACATGGTCGCCCTCTGGGAACCCCAGACCCGCTTCCGCATCTGGTTCGAGATCGAGGCCCATGCCTGCGACGCCCAAGCCATCCTCGGCGTGATCCCCAAGGCCAATGCCGAAGCTGTCTGGAAAGCCAAGGACGTCACTTTCGATGTCGCCCGGATCGATGAGATCGAGGCCGTCACCAAACATGACGTCATCGCCTTCCTCACGCATCTCGCCGAAATCATCGGCAACGACACCGCGCGCTTCGTCCATCAAGGGATGACCTCGTCTGATGTGCTCGACACCACGCTGAACATCCAGCTCACCCGCGCCGCCGACCTCTTGCTTGCAGGTCTCGACCGCGTCCTCGCAGCCCTGAAAACCCGCGCGTTCGAGCATAAGGACACCGTCCGCATCGGCCGCAGCCACGGCATCCATGCCGAACCCACGACCATGGGCCTGACCTTCGCCCGCTTCTACGCCGAAATGGCCCGCAACCGCGCCCGTCTGATCAACGCCCGGGCCGAGATTGCCACCGGCGCCATATCCGGCGCCGTCGGCACCTTCGCCAATATCGACCCCTTCGTCGAGGAACATGTCTGCGCCCAGCTTGGCCTCACCCCCGAACCCATCTCCACGCAAGTCATCCCCCGCGATCGCCATGCCATGTTCTTCGTCACGCTGGGCGTCATCGCCTCCAGCATCGAGAACATCGCGATCGAGATTCGCCACATGCAGCGCACCGAAGTGCTCGAGGCCGAGGAATTCTTCTCCCCCGGCCAAAAAGGGAGCAGCGCGATGCCGCACAAGCGCAACCCGGTGCTCACCGAAAACCTCACCGGCCTCGCCCGCCTCGTGCGCATGTCGGTGATCCCGGCGCTGGAAAACGTGGCCCTCTGGCATGAACG
>PNND01000272.1 GCA_013824045.1 Rhodobacter sp.
CCCCGAAGACCTGCCCCGCGTCATGTCCATCGGCCGGCTTGACCTCAATTCCGAAGGCCTCCTGCTGCTCACCAATGACGGCGAACTCAAGCGCCGGTTGGAGCTTCCCTCTACCGGCTGGCTCCGCAAATACCGCGTCCGGGTCAAAGGCAACCCGACCGACCCCGATCTCGAACCCCTCCGCAAAGGGATCACTGTCGAAGGCGAAGATTTTCAACCCATGCAAGTCGTCCTCGACCGCCATCAGGGCGCGAACGCATGGCTCACCGTAGGCCTGCGCGAAGGCAAGAACCGCGAAATCCGCCGCGCCATGTCGGCCATCGGCCTGACCGTAAACCGCCTCATCCGCATCAGCTACGGCCCCTTCCGCCTGAATGAGCTGAAACCCGGCGAGGTCGAAGAAATTCGCCCCAAAGTCCTGCGCGATCAGCTTGGCCTCACGGGCGAGGCCTCGGATGGCGACAGCCCGCGCCCCTCCGCGCGCGTCGACACCCGCCCGAACAAGCCCGCTCCCCGCGGCGCGCATGGCCCCGCCCCCGCCGCGCCTGAGCGATCTGGCCCGCGCACCAGCGCCAAGCCCAGTGCCAAGCCCGGCGCGAAGCCCACCGTCAAGACCACCTCCAGATCGGGCGCCAAACCCGCAGTTCCGCGCGGCGCAACCCTGCTGGATGCCCCCGCCCCCCGTCGCGGCGGCAAACCCTTCGCCAAACCCGCAGCGGGCAGCACAGGCAAACCCGGCACCTCCCCCCGCCCCACGGGCGCCAAACCGGCCCCCAAATCTGGCCCCCGCCCGCCCCAACCCCCGCGCCGCCCGCGCTAAGCCAAAGACCGCCCGCCATTGCCCCAGCCCCTCCCCTTCGCCTATACTCCGGCAAAGGCAGACCAAAGGGGCAGGCACATGTCGGGCAAGGGGTTACAGACACTGTCCTATTTCGTCCTTCTTGCGCTGATCCTCTACACCGCCGGCAGCGGGGTGCAGTGACATGGCCCAGCGTTTCGGCGGAAAATACAGCCCCAATGGTGACAGCCGCCCCCCGGCCGACGGCAAGGGTCAACCCGCCCCCATCCCGCCCCACCGCTTTGATGGCAAACGCCCCAACCGCGCGGGCGCACGGGTCAACTTCTTCTTCTTCGCCGCGCTCACCATGCTCGTTCCCGCCTTCACGGGTGGGCCGGATGCGCTTTTCGCTGGCCTCGGTGCCACCGGGATCCTGCTCCTTGCCGCATGGCTCACCCGCGAAGGCACCCGCGCGCATCAGGAATATGATGATCGCCGCATCGCCCGCCGCCCGGCCATCCCGCGCAAGATCTTCGCCTCGGTGCTCACTGGCGCAGGCCTTGCGCTCGCCGCCTCCATCAGCCAGCCGGGCCTTGCCCCAATCGGCTTTGCCATCGCAGGCGGCCTGCTGCACCTTATGGCCTTCGGCCCCGATCCCCTGCGCGACAAGGGGACTGAGGGGATCGACACCTTCCAGACCGACCGCGTCGCCCGCGCCGTGGAAGATGCCGAAAAACTGCTGGCCGGAATGAAGGACGCGATCCTGCGCGCCAATGACCGCGCGCTTGAGGCTCGGGTTGATCGTTTCGTCACCACCGCCCGCGCCATGTTCCGCACGATCGAGGCCGATCCCCGCGATCTGACCGCCGCGCGGAAGTATCTGACGGTCTACCTGACCGGGGCGCGTGACGCGACGGTCAAATTCGCCGATCTCTACAGCCAGAACCGCGACCCCGCCACGCGCGCCGATTACGAATCGCTCCTCACCGATCTGGAAACCAACTTCGCCGCGCGCACCCAGACCCTACTCAGCGACAACCGCACCGATCTCGATGTCGAAATCGGCGTCCTGCGCGAACGGCTGCAACGCGATCACTGACAGGTCACGCCCACAGCTTTCCACGCCACCGCCCCATTCCGGCCATCCAACGCGCCCATCCTTACCCCACCAGAACGGGACAGGATTGCATGAAGACCGCGCTCTTCACCCTTGCCACCCTTTTCGGCCTCGGCCTCGGCCTTGCGGTTGTGGGCGCCGAGTTCGGCCTGTTCCTGCTGGCCGCCCTGTTGCCCACCCTGTCCCTCGTGGCGCTCCTCTGGGCCTGTTCCGATCGGCTCCTGCCGCTGCGCATCCGCGCTGCCCGGCGCATCGCCGCCTTCGCCCCCTCCATGGCCCGGTTGAAAACCCACGCCCGCATTCTGACAGCATGGCGCTTCCTTCCCCCGCTCCTGTCCGCGCTGATGGGCCTTACCCTTGGCGCGGCTCTGGCCCGCGACAGCGCCGATCTTCCGGCCGCGCTCCTTTGCGGTGCCTTGGCCGCCGCCCTGCATCTGATGGCCTTCAGCCCCACCCCGCCCAAGGGCGCGACCCCGCCCCCGCCGGAAAGTATAACCGACCAGACGCAGGCGCATCTCGCCCGCCTGATCACCGCCCTCGCACCCTGCCGCGATCCGCATCTGCATGTCGCCGCCCGCGCCTTGCGCCGCGAAGCGCTCGCCCTCGCCGCAGAACTGGACCGCGCCCCCGCCACACAGTCTCAGGCGCATCGCGCCCTCTCCCTCTGGCTGCCCGCCTTGGCCGAGGCCGCCGATCACCTCCGCCAGCACCACCTCACCACACCCGATCCCGCCCCTGTCGCGGAACTGACGGCCACCTTGGGGCGCGTCACCGCTCAACTCGCCTGCCTCGGCACTCAGGCCGACATGCGCCGCGCCGAACCTGCGGCCAGCAATCTCGGCGCTCTCGCACCGACCGCCCTCTGACGCGCCCCCCCCTTTCCCGGCGTCAATGCGCTTTTCTGTGCCGCCGGATCAAAACCACTCTGGAAAATCCTGCCAACCTGTCGCAACCTGCGGCGCAACCAACGGCATGACCAATTTGATCACCTAAGCACTGCCCGACCCAGTCGCCGAGCAACAAGGATAGACCTATGTCCACCACCGTCCGCGAAGATGCCGAAAAAGCCCTTGCCGAAGTCGAGGCGCTGACCACGGCCATCCTGCCTGCGCCCGTGTCCGAAATCGTCCCGCTCGACAGCGCCCCCGCCGACAAGGCCGCGGAAATCCGTCAGCGCATGGCCGAGGTGGACCTGCACAACACCCAATCCATCATCTCTTTCGGCTCCTCGGCACAGGCCGAATTGCAGGTCATCTCGCAAGACATGCTTGCCGGCGTGAAGAACAAGGATGTAGGCCCCGCGGGTGACGCGCTGCGCGACATCGTCACCACCATCCGCGGCTTCGCCTCCGAAGAACTTGACGTCAGCCGCGAACGCAGCTGGTGGGACAAGCTCACCGGTCAGGCCGCACCGCTGGCCAAATTCGTGGCCCGCTACGAAGAGGTGCAGTCGCAGATCGACAAGATCACCGAAAACCTGCTCAAGCACGAACACACGCTGCTCAAAGACATCAAGTCGCTCGATCTGCTCTATGAAAAGACCCTCCGCTTCTATGATGAGCTTGCCCTCTACATCGCAGCGGGCGAGGCAAAGCTGCTTGAGACCGACAGCACCGCCATCCCCGCGAAAGAGGCCGCCGTCGCCGCCGCGCCCGAGATGGACAAGGTCAAGGTCGCCCAAGAACTGCGCGACCTGCGCGCCGCGCGCGATGATCTGGAACGCCGGGTGCATGACCTGAAACTCACCCGTCAGGTCACCATGCAATCGCTCCCCTCCATCCGCCTCGTGCAGGAAAACGACAAGAGCCTTGTCACCAAGATCAACTCCACCCTCGTCAACACCGTACCGCTGTGGGAAACCCAGCTTGCTCAGGCCGTCACCATCCAGCGCAGCAAGGAAGCGGCCGAGGCGGTGCGCGAAGCGAACGATCTGACCAACGAGCTTCTGAAATCCAACGCGACCAACCTACAAGAGGCGAACAAGGTCGTGCGCGAGGAAATGGAACGCGGCGTCTTCGATATCGAATCCGTCCGCGCCGCCAACGAAACCCTGATCGCCACCATCGAAGACAGCCTCCGCATCGCCGATGAAGGCAAGACCCGCCGCGCAAATGCCGAAATCGAGTTGCAGAAGATGGAAGCAGACCTGCGCGACACGCTTTCCTCCGCCCGCGCCCGCAGCACAACCGCGCCAGACGCATCCGCCACCTGATCAGACCCCTCCAGCCCGCATCGGCCAAAGAACATGAACGTCCCCAAGACCCTCGCCGCGCTTGCGCTGGCAGGGCTCACCGCCTGCACACCGACCACGACCACCACCCGCGTTGTCGCCCCCGCCGCGCCGCAATCTCCATCCGTGCCTGCCGGACCGGTGCTTGAAACTGCGGCTTCGGCGGCGGCGCGGCAGCACTATGCCCGCGTGCAGGCACAGCTTTTGTCGCAGGGCCTGCTGCGCACTGATGGCGGTGGCCGCGACACGCCGTTTACCGACAGGATGCTGGCGGAAAACTTCATCCGGATCGCGCTTTTCGACGAGTATACCCGCACCTCCAACGGCCCTGTGCAGCGGACGACAACCAGCCGCATCCGCAAATGGCAGGCCCCGGTTCGCGTCGGCCTGCGCTTCGGCGCCACCACCCCGTCCGACCGCCGCGCCGCGGATACCGCCCGCATCGCCTCGCTGCTGCAACGGCTCTCGCGCGCCACAGGCCATCCCATAGGGCTGGACGAACGCGCCCCCAACTTCTTCATCCACATCGTCTCGGAAGATGAACGCCGCGCGCTGGGGCCCCAGATCCGCGCCGTGCTCCCCGGCCTCTCCAGCTCCGAGGTTGCGGCCATCACCGACATGCCCCGCTCCACCTATTGCCTCGTCTACGCCTTGTCGGCCCCCGATGGTGCCACCTACACCCGCGCCTTTGCCGTCATCCGCGCCGAACACCCCGATCTTCTCCGCCTCTCCTGCCTGCATGAGGAAATCGCCCAAGGGCTCGGCCTCGCCAATGACAGCCCCACCGCCCGCCCCTCCATCTTCAACGACGATGAGGAATTCGCCCTCCTCACCCGGCAGGATGAATTGATGCTGCGGATGCTCTACAACCCCGCCCTCCGCCCGGGGATGACCGAAGCGCAGGCCCGCCCCATCGTGGAATCGCTTGCAGCGCGGCTGGTGGGCGGCGAAAGTTGACCAAAGCGCCAGCCCAACGGTCAGGGGCGCAACGGCATGGAGTATGAAAGATGGTTTTCGATTTCCTCAAAGGCGAATTCATCGACGTCATCGACTGGACCGATGACACCCGCGACACGATGGTCTGGCGGTTTGAACGGCGCGGCAACGCGATCAAATACGGCGCCAAGCTGACCGTCCGCGAAGGCCAAGCCGCCGTTTTCATCCATGAAGGGCAATTGGCCGATGTCTTCGGCCCCGGCCTCTACATGCTGGAAACCAACAACATGCCGGTGATGACCACGCTCCAGCACTGGGATCACGGTTTCAACTCGCCCTTCAAGACCGAGGTTTATTTCATCTCCACCACCCGCTTCAACGACCTGAAATGGGGCACAAAAAACCCGATCATGTGCCGCGACCCGGAATTCGGCCCCGTCCGCATCCGCGCCTTCGGCACCTATTCCATGCGCGTGGGCGATCCGGCAAAGTTCATGCAGGAAATCGTCGGCACCGATGGCGAATTCACCGCCGATGAAATCAGCTTCCAGATCCGCAACATCATCATTCAGGAGTTTTCCCGCGTCATCGCCAGCGCCGGCATCCCGGTGCTGGACATGGCGGCCAACACCGCTGATCTGGGCAAACTGGTCACCACCGCCATCGCGCCTCTCGTCGCCAATTACGGCCTGACGCTGCCCGAGTTTTACATCGAAAACATCTCCCTGCCGGAAGAGGTGGAAAAGGCGCTCGACAAGCGCACCTCCGTGGGCATCGCAGGCGATCTCAACAAATACATGCAGTTTTCCGCGGCCGAGGCGCTGGGAAAACCCGGCTCTGGCGGCGGCGATGCCATGACCGCCGGGATCGGCGCCGCCATGGGCATGTCCATGGCCCAGAACATGGGGCCATGGGGCACGCCTGCCGGGGCCGCTGCCACGCCGCCGCCCCCGCCGCCCGCAGCACGGCAATGGCACCTCGCTGAGAATGGCGCGACCAAAGGCCCCTTCGCGGAAACCGATCTCGCCGCCCTGATCGCCAACGGCACCCTCACCCGCAGCACGCAGGTCTGGTCCGCCGGGATGGACGGCTGGAAACCCGCCGCCGAGACGGACCTTTCCCGCCTCTTCGGCCAAGTGCCCCCTCCGCCACCGCCGCCCGGGGTCTGAACCATGCCGGACGATCGCAAGAACTGGCCCTGCAATCAATGCGGGGCAGACCTTCGCTATGCGCCGGGCGCCACCGAACTGGTCTGCGACCATTGCGGCGCGCGTCAAGAAATCCCCGACCTGCCCGCCGCCCGCAGCCGTTCCCTGAACGAGATCGACCTTGCCCGTGGTCTGTCCGACGATCTGCCCGCAGCCCAGATGGAACAGGTCCGCATCACCCCCTGTCCCTCCTGCGGCGCGCAGGTGGAATTTCAGGGGGCGACCCACGCCACCGAATGCCCCTTCTGCGCCACCCCCGTCGCCATCGGCACAGGCGAGGAACGGCGTATCAAACCGCAGGCCGTCCTGCCCTTCGCTCTGGATGAAAAACAGGCCCGCACCGCCATGACCAACTGGCTGGGCAGCCTCTGGTTCGCCCCCAACGGATTGCAGGAATATGCCCGCAAGGGCCGCGCGCTGAACGGCCTCTACGTCCCCTATTGGACCTTCGACGCCGCCACCCGCTCGCACTATCGCGGCCAGCGCGGCGATCACTACTACGAATCCCGCACCATCACCCGCAATGGCCGGACGGAAACCGAACAGGTCCGCCGCACGCGCTGGTCGCCCCGCTCTGGCTGGGTCGCGCGCCGCTTCGACGATGTGCTGATCCTCGCCAGCCAAAGCCTGCCGCGCCAATACACCGACAATCTCGCCCCGTGGGACCTGTCTGCCCTGCAACCCTGGCAAAAGGACTTTCTCGCCGGCTTCACAGCCGAGGGCTACACCGTGACGCTGGCCGATGGCCACGCCATGGGGCGCGAGGTGATGTCGGGCGTCATCCATCAGGATGTCCGGCAGGACATCGGCGGCGACGAACAGCGCGTCGAGGATGTCGATACCGACTGGAGCGCGGAAACCTTCAAGCACATCCTCCTGCCGATCTGGATGGCCGCTTACAAGTACAACGGCAAAAGCTACCGCTTCGTCGTCAACGGCCAGACCGGCAAGGTGCAGGGCGAACGCCCCTACAGCGCGTGGAAGATCGCCTTCGCCATCCTCGCGGGTCTCATCGTCGCGGGTATCGTCCTTGCGGTGACGCAATCGCGCTGAAAGCGGAAACTGCCGCAGTTTCCGCGCCGATTTCTGCACGCAGAAATCGGGGTCCACGCGACGGTTCCAATCGGAAAATGCGTCAATTTCCGTCGCGATTTCTGCGAGCAGAAATCGCCACCGCCGCCCCGACTCACCCGATGGTTAACGTAAACGCACCCCACCGCGCGTATGCACAGCCGTCTGCACGGCGCAGCTGCACCAGCCGCTGCACCGCCAATCCCATCCCACAGCCCGAATTAATCCAGCGCCCGCAACCACTTGGCATACACTCCTCCCCACCGCTTGACACCGCCACCGCCCCGCCGCATCACCCCGTCACACGCATACTTGGGGGCCTTGATGACCGATCTCACCCGCATCCTGACCGAGGCGCATATCCCCGAACTCCCCAACCCCTATTTTGGCAAGGTCCGCGATTGCTATGACCTGCCCGATGGCACCCGCATCCTCATCTCGTCGGACCGCATCTCCGCCTTCGACCGCATCCTCGCCGCCATCCCCTTCAAGGGCCAAGTGCTGACCCAGACCGCGAAATTCTGGTTCGAACACACCGCCGACATCTGCCCGAACCACGTCCTCTCCTACCCCGATCCGAACGTCGTTATCGGCAAGCGGCTCACCATCCTGCCCGTCGAAATCGTCGTGCGCGGCTATCTGGCGGGCACCACCGGGACCTCCATCCTGACGCTCTACAAACAGGGCCAGCGCGCCATGTATGGCCACACCCTTCCCGATGGCCTGCGCGACAATCAGGCCCTGCCTGCCCCCATCATCACCCCCACTTCCAAGGCTTTCGACGGCGGCCATGACGAACCCCTCACCGCGCAAGAGATTGTTTCCCAAGGACTTCTGACGCAGGCCCAATGGGATGAGGTCTCGGCCAAAGCCCTCGCCCTCTTCGCCCGCGGCCAGCAAATGGCCGCGGAACGGGGCCTGATCCTCGTCGATACCAAATACGAATTCGGCACCGATACGGCGGGCAACATCCTGCTGGCGGATGAAATTCACACCCCCGACTCCTCCCGCTACTGGCTCGCCTCCGGCTACGCCGAGGCCTTCGAAAACGGCACCCGCCCCCCCAGCTTCGACAAGGACGTGATCCGCGCCTGGGTCGCTGCTCGCTGCGACCCTTACGCCGACCCGATCCCCGACATCCCGGCGGAAATGATCCAGCACACCGCCCAAGTCTATATCGACGCGTTCAAGGCGATCACCGGCCAACCCTTCACCCCCGATATCACCGGCGACACCCCCCTCGCCCGCATCCGGGCCAACCTCTCCCCGTGGTTCACAAGCTGAATGTTTGCGCTAACACGGCGCAATCCGCTAAGGTCCAGCCCAATCCAAGGAGGCCCGAATGATTCTCAGCTGTGGCGAAGCCCTGATCGACATGCTCCCCCGCACCACCACGCTGGGCGAACCCGCCTTCTCGCCCTATGCCGGGGGGGCGGTGTTCAACACCGCCATCGCGCTGGGTCGCCTCGGCGCACCATCTGCCTTTTTCTCGGGCATTTCCAATGACATGCTCGGTCAGATCCTGACCGAAACGCTAGAAGCCTCCAAGGTCGACACGCAATACTGCGCCCGCTCCGACCGGCCCACCACCGTGGCCTTCGTCAAGCTCGTCGATGGTCAGGCCACCTATGCCTTCTACGATGAAAACACCGCCGGCCGCCTGCTGTCGCAGGATGAACTGCCCACGCTACCGCCCGCCATCACCACCCTCTTCTTCGGCGGCATCTCCCTCGTGAACGACCCCGCCGCGTCCACCTATGCCGCCCTGCAAGCGCGCGAGGCCGCAACCCGCGTCACGATGATCGACCCCAACATCCGCCCCGGCTTCATCGCCGGCAAGGAAGCTCAATACCGCGCCCGGATCGAAGGCATGATCGCCCGCGCCGATATCGTGAAGCTGTCGGATGAGGATCTGCACTGGCTGCTTGGCCCCGGCGATATCTCCGCGCTCGCCCGCCAAGTGCTTGAAAAGGGGCCGAAACTCGTCTTCATCACTGAAGGCGCCGCTGGCGCCCGCGCAATCACCGCCACGCAAAACCGCTTTGTCGCCGCCACCCCCGTGACCGTGGCCGATACCGTCGGCGCAGGCGACACTTTCAACGCAGGCGCGCTGGCTGCCCTGCACGAGGCAGGCGCGCTCACCAAATCCGCCCTGACCAGCCTCTCCGACGCCACGCTGGATGCCGCCCTGACGCTCGGCACACAGGCCGCCGCCATCACCGTCTCGCGCCCCGGCGCGAACCCGCCTTGGCGGCACGAATTGTGAGGGCGGTCCTCCAGCGCGTCTCCCGCGCCTCTGTCACCGTGGATGGCACTGTCACCGGTGAAATCGG
>PNND01000452.1 GCA_013824045.1 Rhodobacter sp.
GGGTGAGCAGATGGCGAATTTGGGCAAGAAGACCCTTAAATCCTTGGCCCTGGCGGTGGTGTTGGGGATGGTGGCTGGGGGTGCGGTAGCGCAGGCCCTGACCCAAGATGATGTGATCGCGGAGTTGCAGAGCGAAGGGTTCCAGGTGGTGGACACCGGGACCACGCTGCTGGGGCGTTTGCGGATCACGGCCACCGGGCCGGAGGGGACGCGGGAAGTGATCCTGAACCTGCGCAACGGCAAGGTGCTGCGCGATGTGATCATTCAGCAAGCCCCTGTCACACCGATGGAAATTCCCAAGACGGTGACGGAGCCGCAGGCACCCGCGGCCGCGGCGCATTCCGGGGGTGGGGAAGAGGCGGAACCGGCAGCGTCCAACGCAACGCCCCCGGATGATGAGGCTGACGGAGGTCACCCGTAGCGCGGCGCGGCAGGATGGGCGCGTTCTGGCTGTGCAGCCGATGGTGCAGCGCGCTGTGCAGACGGCTGTGCATACGCGGCGGGCGGTGTGGGAAGCTCTGGCGTTAACCTGAAACACAGCATTTGACCCGAGCCCAAGCGGCGCTTGGGCGGAATGTATCGGTGACAAGTTTTCCCTGTCACCCTACAGGGCATGGGCGTAAGGCCGGATCATGGGAATGCGGATCATGACCTTGGCCGATGCGCAGCGGTTGCCGGTTTGGCGGCGGCCGGAAAGCCTGTTGTTCCTGATGGCCTTTGCGATGCCCATCGCCTTTGCCACATGGTCGGCGCTGCTGAACAATTTCGTCATCGAGGCCGCGCAGTTTTCCGGGGTGGAGATCGGCTGGCTGCATACGGTGCGAGAGATCCCCGGTCTGCTGGCCATCGGGGTGATCTTTCTGATCCTGCTGATGCGCGAGCAGGTGCTGGGGGTGGTGTCGCTGGGATTGCTGGGGGTGGCCACAGCGGTGACGGCGTGGTTCCCGTCTTTTGGGGGCATGCTGTTGGTGACGCTGCTGTCCTCCATCGGGTTTCACTATTACGAGACGGTCAACCAGTCTTTGCAGTTGCAATGGATCGACAAGAAGCGCGCGCCGCAGGTTCTGGGCTGGCTGGTGGGCATCGGATCGGGGGCGTCGCTGCTGGCCTATGGGGCCATCGTGCTGCTGTGGGACAGGCTGAACCTGAGCTATGACACGGTCTATCTGGTGTCGGGCGGGATCACGGCGGCGATCGCGGTGTTCTGCTACTTCGCCTATCCACAGTTTGAAGGGCCGCATGTGCAGCACAAGCATATGGTGCTGCGTAAACGCTATTGGCTGTTTTATGCGCTGCAATTCATGGCGGGGGCGCGGCGGCAGATTTTCGTGGTGTTTGCAGGCTTCATGATGGTGGAGCGGTTCGGGATGAAAGTCTCGGAGATGACGATGCTTCTGTTGTTGAATTACGTGCTGCAAATGGTGGCGGCCCCGGTGATGGGCCGGGCGCTGGGCAAGTTCGGCGAGCGCAATGTGATGGCGTTTGAATATGTCGGGCTGACGCTGGTGTTTCTGGCCTATGGGGGGCTCTACTGGTTCGGCTGGGGGCTGGTGATCGCGGGGGCGCTGTATATTCTGGACCAGATGTTCTTTGCGCTGTCCTTTGCGTTGAAGACCTATTTCCAGAAGATCGCCGATCCGCAGGATATCGCGCCGTCGGCGGCGGTGGCCTTCACCATCAACCATATCGCGGCGGTGTTTCTGCCGGCGGCGCTGGGCTATATGTGGACGAAATCGCCGGATTACGTGTTCGTGCTGGGCGCGGGGATGGCGCTGGTGGCGCTGGGGCTGGTGCTGCTGATCCCGCGCCATCCGGAGCCGGGATATGAGACGGTGTTCGGCGCGGCGGGGCCGAGAGCGGCACCGGGCGCGGCGCCGGCGGAGTAGGGGTGGCAAAAATCTTCTTAAGATTTTTGACAAATTCCTTGTGAAGGAATTTGCGGGCGTGGCGCGGATGCGGGTTCGCACCTATATTCTGGAGTAACCGAAGGAGGCCCGTCATGTTCTTCACCCGCAAATCGATGGAAATGGTCACGCCGGACAAGGCCCTGCCGGGGCGGCCCGAGCCTTTGCCGACTGCCGAGACGCATTTCCTGTCGGGTATCCCCCTGAAATCGCCTGTCCCGGAGGGGATGGAAGAGGCGATGTTCGGGATGGGCTGTTTCTGGGGCGTGGAACGGAAGTTCTGGCAGGTGGAGGGCGTGTGGCTGACGATGGTGGGCTACGCGGGCGGCTTTACCCCGAACCCGACCTACAAGGAGACCTGCACCCAGTTGACCGGGCATAACGAGGTGGTGCGGGTGATCTTTGATCCGGCCGTCGTCAGTTATGCGCAACTGCTGCAACTTTTCTGGGAAGGGCATGACCCAACGCAGGGCATGCGGCAGGGCAATGATGTTGGGTCCACCTATCGCAGCGGGATCTATTTCTATTCCGACGCGCAGGCCCAAGCGGCGCGCGAGACGAAGGCCGCTTATCAGGAACGGCTGAGCGCGGCGCGGTTCGGGGCGATCACGACCGAGGTCCTTCCGGCGCCGGTGTTTTACTATGCCGAGGATTATCACCAGCAGTATCTGGCAAAGAATCCCGACGGTTATTGCGGCATCGGGGGCACCGGGGTAACTTGCCCCATCGGACTGACCGCCTGAAGAAGCGGCAGCGCTTTTCGGGAGGGGTTTCACAGGCATGGGTTCGGGGCGCATCGACACGCGCACCGTCGGGCTGGAGGCAGGCTGTGCGCTTGCCCGGTGGCTGACGGGCAAGGAGCATCTGCATTACGGGCTGTGGGGCGGGTTGGAGCCGGTGGCGGCCAATCTGGGCGCGGCGCAGGAAGCCTACAGCCAGCGGCTGATGGCGCTGTTTCCGCCGGGACAGCTGCGGATACTCGATATCGGCGGCGGCGCGGGCGAGACGGCGAAGCGGCTGATCGCGCTGGGGCATCGGGTGGAGATCGTGGTGCCCTCGGCCTTTCTGGCGGCGCGGTGCCGGGTGAATGCGCCTGAGGCGGTGGTGCATGAGGCAATGTTCGAAGAGGCGCAGGTGACGGGGCCGTTCGACCTGTGCCTGTTTTCGGAGAGTTTTCAGTATATCCGGCTGGGCGACAGCCTGCCGAAGGCGAAGGCGCTTTTGGCACCCGGCGGGGCGATCGTGATTGGCGACTGTTTCCGGCTGCTGGATGGGGAGTGGCGGAAGAACCCCCATCGCACGGTGGGCGGCGGGCATGTGGTGGAGGCCTTTGAGAAGGCCGCGGCACGCGAGGGGCTGGTGATCGAGGCGCAGGAGGATGTGACCGATCAGGTGGCGCCGTCGATCGATGTGGAGCAGGCGTTCTTCAACGTGCTGGGCGTGGGCGTGGCGGGGATGGACCGCGAGTTGAAGGCCAAGCGGCCGTGGCTGCGGCGGCTGGCCGTGGGGGTGCTGGGGCGCGTGATGGGCGAACGGCGGCGGGCGTCGCTTATGCGGCGGTTGACGGGGGATGAGCGGACGGGCGAGGCGTTTCGGCGCAGCAACCGCTATCTGCTGATGCGGTTGCGCCCTGCGGCGGATTAGGGTTTACGGGGTTTGACCGAACCGGGAGTGTGACCCATGCCGACCTATTCCGCCCTGACGACGCTGGAGGGCGAAGATGCCGCCGTGGCGCTGGCCAATGCCATCGAGCGGATGGAGCCGGAACCCACGGGCGTGGGCGTGTTCGAGATCGAGGATGA
The DNA here is from genome assembly GCA_013824045.1 of Rhodobacter sp. Taxonomy (GTDB): domain Bacteria; phylum Pseudomonadota; class Alphaproteobacteria; order Rhodobacterales; family Rhodobacteraceae; genus Paragemmobacter. The sequence continues at coordinate 3,707 of PNND01000452.1, forward strand.
CAGCGGGCTGTGGGAAGTGGGGGCCTATTTCCTGGAAACCCCCGACATGGTGATGCTGGAGGTGATCGCGCTGGCCTTTGGCGCGAAGCCCTTTGCCATTTCTGAACTGCCAGAGATCGACTGGGTCGCCAAGGTGCGGCGGGAGTTGAGCCCGGTGGAGGCGGGGCGGTTCTTCGTGTTTGGCAGCCATGACGCCGACAAGGTGCCCGAGGGGCGGGTGGCGTTGCAGATCGAGGCGACGGTGGCGTTCGGGACCGGGCATCACGGCACGACGCTGGGATGTTTGCGGGCCTTTGACCGGCTTTATGAGGGGGGCTTCAGGCCCGCGACAGTGGCCGATATCGGCTGTGGCACGGCGGTGCTGGCGATGGCGGCGGCGGCGGTGTTGCCGGATGCGGTGGTGATTGCATCCGACATCGACGCGGTGGCGGTGGATGTGGCGCTGGCCAATGTGGCGATCAACGGGCTGGACGGGCGGCTGGAATGCCTTGAGGCGACGGGCTTCGGCCATGCGCGGCTGGCCGAGGCGGGGCCATTCGAGCTGGTCTTCGCCAATATCCTGAAGGGGCCGCTGATCGAATTGGCCCCCGATATGGCGGTGCATGTGGCCAAGGACGGGCTGGCGATCCTGTCGGGATTGCTGGTGGTGCAGGCCGAGGCGGTGACGGCGGCCTATATCGCGGAGGGATTCGCGCTGGAGGCGCGCGAGGACATCGGTGAGTGGTCGACTCTGGTATTTCGGCGCAAATAATCGAAAAATGTATTAAAACTTGCGGCGGAAATACGGCGTTGAGGGTGTTTCGCCGCAATTTTGCCATGTTTACTGAGTATTCATTAAGACGGTGGGGGTCGAGATGCAGGTGCAAGCCATGTCTGACCCTAATTTGGAAGACTTCTATACCCGCGTGGGCCGCATCGAGCAGGCCCATGCCATGGGATACGGCTTTGAGGCGCCCGATACGCTCGGGCGGTCCTTCTATCGGCGCTTGCCTGTGCGGCGGCGGCCGGTCTTTCGCATCGGTGTTTTCCTTTTCTGTGCCTGCTTCGGGATGAAGGGCGCGATCCATTATCACATGGGCGCGGAATCCTTTGACCGGCGCGTGGCCGACATCGAGGCGCGGGGCGGGTTCGACGCGGTGCAGGGGTTCTTGATGCGGTCGGAACCGATCACACGGCTGGTGTCGAATGGCATCGCGCTGGTGGTGGAGCGCAGCAAGATCTGAGGATGAGGGATCCGCGCGGGTCCTGTGGCGGGTCGCATCTGCGCACCTGCCCTTTTGGCGTTTGGCCTGACATTCCTGCGGGTGTGTGACGGTGCGCAAAGCCCAAGGCAGGGCCCAGAAAAGCAAAGAGCCGTCGGTCCCCCACGGACGACGGCTCTGGCATGTCGTTCGGAGGCTGACGGATCAGCGACCGAGCATTTCGATATCGCCACGGCAAAGACCGATATCATCAAGCTCACGATCGGAGAGCTTGGCGAGGGTGTTGCGCGTGACGCGGGCATCGTTCCAGTTCGAGAAAGCAATGGAAGCATTGCTGATGAACTGCACGGTGCGGAAGATCGAAATGGCGCCGAACGGCGCCGGGCGGGTCGTCTCATAGGCGGCCATGGGAAAGATCCTTTATAAACTGCTCATGGTTGAAGCTTTTTCGCTTCGTGAGAGCCATATAATCGTGCTGCATGTGCAAAGCCAGTGCTGCGCATGCAAAGCACCCTTGCAATGGCTGCATGACGAAAAGGCCCCGAAAGGGCCGTTATTGTTTGGGTTTTCAAATGCGGTCTGCGCGTGTGTCGGTTTCGACGGGGGCAGCGTCGCATGCTGCACACGCATAACAAAACCTTTACAAAGGGTGCAAGTGGAAAAGTTCTTTGCCTGATGTTCCCGTTTCGTGCTAGTTCTGCGGCCAACCAGGGAAACTGGGGCAAGAAGAAAAGGGGCGGGCATGCGTGTTCTGGGGATCGATCCCGGCCTTCGCAACCTTGGCTGGGGGGTGATCGACGTGGCGGGGTCGCGTCTGACCCATGTGGCCAACGGCATCTGCCATTCCGCACCGGGTGAAGGTGAGGGCGATCTGGCGCAGCGACTGTTGAGCCTGCATGTGCAACTGACCGAGGTTTTGCGGCAGTGGCAGCCGGATACGGCGGCGGTGGAGCATACATTTGTGAACAAGGACGCGGTGGCGACGCTGAAGCTGGGCCAGGCGCGGGGGATTGCGCTCTTGGTGCCCGCGCAGTTCGGGCTGACGGTTGGGGAATATGCGCCCAATGCGGTGAAGAAGACGGTGGTGGGCGTGGGCCATGCCGCCAAGGTGCAGGTGGATCATATGGTGAAGCTGCATCTGCCGGGGGTGAAGATTGCGGGGCCGGATGCGGCGGATGCGCTGGCGGTGGCGATCTGCCATGCCCATCACAGCCAGAGCGCCGGGCGGATGCAGGCGGCGCTGAAGAGGGCGGCGGGATGATCGGCAAGATTTCGGGGCGGGTGGATTGGCGCGGCGGCGATCAGGTGCTGATCGATGTGCGGGGCGTGGGCTATATCGTGCATGTGAACGAGCGCACGATGGCCAGCCTGCCGGGGGTAGGGGAAGCGGTTTCGCTTTATACCGACTTGCTGGTGCGGGAGGATCTGCTGCAGCTGTTTGGGTTCCCGACCATGCTGGAGAAGGAATGGCACAAGCTGTTGATGACGGTGCAGGGGGTTGGCGCGAAGGCGTCGATGGCCATTCTGGGTGCGCTGGGCGCGGAGGGGGTGGCGCGGGCGATTTCGCTGGGCGATGCGCGGGCGGTGCAGGCGGCGCCCGGTGTGGGGCCGAAGCTGGCGCAGCGGGTGATCCTTGAGTTGAAGTCCAAGGCGCCGGGGTTGATGGCGATGGGGGGGAACCTGTCGGTGTCGGCCGTGGCGGATGCGGCGGATGCGGTGATCGAGCCGTTTGCGCCCGCGCCGAAGCGGGTGGCGAAGGTGGATGGGGCGGCGCAGGCGCGGGCGGCGGCGAGCGCGGATGCGCTGTCGGCGCTGAGCAACCTTGGCTATGGGCCGGGCGATGCGGCGCAGGCAGTGGCGACCGTGGCGGCGGATGCGCCCGAGGCGGATGCGGCGGTGCTGATCCGGGCGGCGTTGAAGCTGTTGGCGCCGAAACCGAGGTAAACGGAAAGCTCTTGCGCGGTGAGCCGGATTTCCCATCTTTGGGAAAACGGAGGGCCTGCGGATGACCGGTTATACCAAGACATTCGTCCTGATGGCGGCGCTGACGGCGCTGTTCATGGGCATCGGCGCGATGATCGGCGGCGGCACCGGCGCGCTCTTGGCCTTTGTCGTGGCGGCGGGGATGAACCTTTACGGCTATTGGAATGCCGACAAGGCCGTGTTGCGGATGACTGGGGCGCGCGAGGTGGATGCACGGACCGCGCCGGAATTTGTGGGGATGGTGCATCGGCTGGCCGATGGGGCGGGGATGCCGCGGCCCAAGGTTTATGTGATTGAGACGGATCAGCCCAATGCCTTTGCCACCGGGCGGAACCCGGAGAATGCCGCCGTGGCGGCGACGACGGGGCTTTTGCGGCGGCTGAACGCGGAAGAGGTGGCGGCGGTGATGGCGCATGAATTGGCGCATATCCAGAACCGCGACACGCTGATCATGACGGTGACCGCGACATTCGCCGGGGCGATCGGGATGCTGGCCAATTTCGCGATGTTCTTTGGCGGGCGTGACCGGCCCGGGGGCGCGTTGGGGACGATCGCGATCATGATCTTTGCGCCACTTGCGGCTGGGTTGGTGCAGATGGCCATTTCCCGGTCGCGCGAATATGAGGCCGACAAGGTGGGGGCGGCGATCTGCGGCAATCCGATGTGGCTGGCCTCGGCGCTGAAGAAGATCGACGCCTTTGCCAAGGGGATCGACAATGATGCCGCCGAGCGGAACCCGGCGGTGGCGCATATGTTCATCATCAACCCGCTCCATGTGTTCAAGCGGGATGCGCTGTTTTCCACCCATCCGGCGACCGCCAATCGGGTGGCAGCGCTGGAGGCGCAGGCGGCCGAGGGCAAGCGTTGGGGCAAGGTGGGGGTGGCGGCGCGGGGGCCTTGGGAATAGGGTTTCGGGTGCTTGCCAAAGCGGCGGCGTTCTGTGAATGTTCCCGCCATGATGGACCCGGACCCGACCCTGCGGCCTGAGCGGCTGCCCGAAGATACCGACCGCGCCTTGCGTCCGCAGGCGCTTGAAGAATTCGTGGGGCAGGCGGAGGCGCGGGCGAATCTGCGTGTGTTTATCGAAAGCGCCCGGATGCGGGGCGAGGCGATGGACCACACGTTGTTCCACGGGCCGCCCGGATTGGGGAAGACCACGCTGGCGCAGATCATGGCGCGGGAGCTTGGTGTCGGTTTTCGGATGACGTCGGGGCCGGTGCTTGCCAAGCCCGGCGATCTGGCGGCGATCCTGACCAATCTGGAACCGCGCGATGTGCTGTTCATCGACGAGATTCATCGTCTGTCGCCGGTGGTGGAAGAGGTGCTTTATCCCGCGATGGAGGATTTCGCGCTGGATCTGGTGATCGGTGAGGGGCCGGCGGCGCGGACGGTGCGGATCGAGCTGCAGCCCTTTACGCTGGTGGGGGCGACGACGCGGCTGGGGTTGTTGACGACACCGCTGCGCGACCGGTTCGGGATACCGACGCGGTTGCAATTCTATACCGAGGATGAGTTGGATCTGATCGTGGCGCGCGGGGCGCGGCTTTTGGGCGTGCAGGCCGAGCCGCAGGGCACGTGCGAGATCGCGCGGCGCGCGCGGGGGACGCCCCGCGTGGCGGGTCGGCTACTCCGGCGGGTGGTGGATTTCGTGCTGGTCGAGGGGGACGGGTGCCTGACCAAGGCCATTGCCGACCGGGCGCTGACGCGGCTGGGGGTCGATCATCTGGGGCTGGATGGGGCGGACCGGCGCTATCTTTTGCTGCTGGCCGAGAATTACGGCGGCGGGCCGGTGGGGGTGGAAACCATCGCGGCGGCGCTGTCGGAGGCGCGCGATGCCATCGAAGAGGTGATCGAGCCCTATCTGCTGCAGCAGGGCCTGATCCAGCGCACCCCGCGCGGGCGGATGCTCGCGGCCAAGGCCTGGCGGCATCTGGGGTTGGAGGCGCCGCGCGCGCCGGGGCAGAGCGATCTGTTCGAGGCGTGAGCGGGGCAAAAATTTTCAGGAAAATTTTTGCCCGCGGCGGCCGGAAAATTTCGGGTGGAAATTTTCCGGCTATAGACCACCAAAAGTTTTCGGGAAAACTTTTGGCGCACGGGCGGGGCGATGGGACGGGCGAGGGAGTGTGAGATGACCCCGGATGAGGTTCAGGCGTTGTTCACCCGTGCCGACGGCACATATCTGTTCGCGCGTTGGGGGCGGCCTATCGTGCCAGTGGTGTTCGGTGTCGAGGATGCGACGCTGGGGGTGGTGAAGGGCGCGGTGGAGGCCGTAGTGGCGCTGGCAGGCCACAGGATGGCCGAGACCGACCAGGAACTGGGTGCGAACCTGATGATCTTCTTCTTTCGCGACTGGGCGGAATTGCCGGAGGTGCCCAATCTGGACCGGCTGGTGCCGGGGCTTGCGGCGCTCTGCGCGCGGCTGGAGGAGGCTGGGGCGAACCAGTATCGCATCTTCCGGTTCGATCCGGAGGGGGCAATCCGGGCGGTATTCGTCTTTGTGCGGATGGACGCGCATCTTGAGGCGGTTTCGGCCGAGACGCTGGCGCTGAGCCAGGCAGTGCAGATGATCCTGCTCTGGTCGGACCGCGCCTTTGGCGAGATGTCGCCGCTGGCGGCGGGGCCGAGGGGCGA
>PNND01000423.1 GCA_013824045.1 Rhodobacter sp.
GGCTTCACCGCCATCAGGAAGGGCAACCCCCCCACCACATCCAACAGCACCAGAAAGACCGACGCCGCCATCATCGCCAGCACCGCCACCCAAGGCAGCGGCGCGAACAGCGCGCTCGCCACAAAACAAACGCCGCACAGCCCGAACGCCATCCGCACCGCCAACCGCACCGACCGCCGCCGCGCATAACGCAGCATCAGGGGCGAAAGGAACAGCAGCGCGTTCGAGATCGACAGCGCCACGCCCCCCACCTTGTCGCCCAGCCCGCTCTCGATGCAGAAGATCGGCAGATACACCACGTAAACCCACCACCCGCAGGACCGCATCACGGCAAACATCCACCCGGCGATCAGACGCGGTTGCTGAAAGAACGGCCCCAGATAGGCCAGCGGGTTCAGCGCAGGCCCCTTCGCCCGCGTGATCTGCTTGCCGTTCCCCAGCCGCAGGATCCAGAACACCACCAGCAGCAGCACCGCAAACGTCCCCGCCAGCAGGAACGGCGCAGGTGCCCATAGATCATGCAGCGTCACCCCCAGCATCGGCCCGATCGCCCAAGGGGCGGCGGAATAGACCATCTGGGTCGATTGGCTCCGCCCCAGATCAGTACGGTCAATATAATCAAGGACATAGGCGTTGAAGCAGACGAATGTCGTCGCCGTCGCCGCCGCCAGACAGATCAAGGACAGCGCCACCATCATCGGCGTACCGATGACGGCCAGCGCCATCCCCACCAGATAAAGCAGACAGCCCGACGTATACATCCAGCGCCGGGGCAAATGCCGCGTGAACCACGGCACCATCAACCCCCAGACCAGCGCCACGATCCCCGCCCAGAAATAAGCGCTCGACGTGGCCTCCGCGCTGCCCAGCGACGCGTAAACCGTCAATGGCATGGCCGAAATCAACGTCCCGCGCACGCTCGCTTCGATCCCGGCCAGCAGGGCAAAGTTCTGCACACGCGGGGTCGGGCTATGGCGCAGGAAAAGGGGAAGGTATCGGGTGGCCATGATCTGTCACAAATTTGTGCAATCAGCGCACCGCTTGCCCCCCGCCGTCTGCATCAGGCGCGACAGCGCACGTCGGGAACAGACTCCTCTATCCCCGCAACTCCCCGGTCACATCCACCGGCCCGACCGACCCGCGCAATATGGCGCGATAGATCACAAGGCTTTCTGTTACCCGCATCACATAGGTCCGCGTTTCGGTAAATGGGATCATCTCCACCCAATCCACCACATCCACATTCGGATCGCGCGGGTCGCCGAACAGCCCGATCCACCGCTTCGGCCGCCCCGGCCCGGCATTGTAGCCCGATGCGATAAGCGCCACCGATGGCCCGAATTGTTCAACAAGTTGCGCCAGATAACCCGTCCCGATCCGCACGTTATAGGCCGGATCGTTCAGCTTGCCCTCGTCAAAGGACAGCCCCACCCGCGGCGCGACCAGCTTGGCGGTGGAAGGCAGCACCTGCATCAATCCCCGCGCATCCGCCGCCGACCGCGCCGCCGGATCAAACTCCGACTCCCGCCGCGAAATGGCCAGCGCCAACGCCTGACTCACCGGCAGCCCATCCCCCGGCACGAAAGACGGCACCGGGTAATAGCTCCGCGGCAGGATCACACCCTTCTCCGCCGCCTGCTTGGCCACCACCAGCGCGATATGCGGCTCATCCATCTGCAGCGCCAGATCGGCCAACTGGTCAAGCTCCGTGCCATTCAGGCTTTCGCCCAGATGCAGGAAAAACCGCTTGGCCATACTCCGCTGTCCGGCTCGGCTCAGCACCATCGCCGCCTCAAGGACGGACGAATTCGCAAAAGACGCCCCCCGCCAATCCGCAGGCCGCGCATCGTTCAACAGCGCCGGGTCCAGCGATTGGCCAAGCGCCTCAGCCGCCAAAAGCCCGTAATAGGCGCTGTGATGCTCCGCCGCCTTCTGCAACTCCGCCGTGCCACCCGCCTGATCCCCCGCCGCCAAGAGCGCCCGCCCGGCCCAGTAATGGGCCCGGCTTACGGAAATCGGCGTCGCCACCCCTTCGCGCAGATTGCGGAAATGCGTCAGCGCCGTGGTCGCATCGCCCAGCTTCCGCAGCGCAATGAACCCCGCCAGAAACTCCAGATCGGCATAGCCCGACCCGCCCGTCGTGAAATGGCTCGCCGCCACGCGATAGGCCGCCTGCGGCTTGTCCGCCCGCAGCAGCGACCGCGCCAGCGCCGCCCGCCGCTCGGCCCATGCCTCCGGATCGCCCAGTGCCGCCGCACTCTTTGATTGCGCGATCACCAGTTCCGCCGCCTCATCATCCATATCGCGCCGGAACCGCCAGTCGAACCGCTCATAGGCCAACCCCGGATCGGCCTGCAAATCCGCAGGCACCCGGTCGATCAGCGCATTCACCCCATCCGCATCCGCACGCAGCGCCATCCGCGCCTGCGCCAGCGCCTGCCAGCCGGGCCCCACGCGCGGCAACATCCGCTTGGCCTCGGCCACCCGGTTCTGCCACAAAAGCCGGTCCAGCCGCACCTCATGCGCCACCCTCAGCGCATCGCCATAAATCCCAAGCAGGGCCTGCTCTTCGGCCGCCGAAAACGGCAGTTCCGTCCAGGCCCGAAACGCCTCGGCCTCTGCCTCTGGCCCGCGCCCCAAGGCGCGCAGCGCATTGATCAAGGCCAGCGACCCCTCCGCCGTCTCCGGCACGCGCCCTGAAAAATAGGCCACCACCCGGCCCGGATCGGTGGACCGCGCCACGGCCTCCTCGCCCTTTTCCTTCAGCAGCCCCATACCCGGCCAATCGGCTCGGCGCGCGATGAAATCCTCATAATCGCCCAGCCGCCCATCCCCGGCCCGCAGCCGCTGCCAGATGATGATGTCGGCCCCCACTTGCCCGGCCCCCTGAGCCGCCCCTGCAGCCCCGTCCCAGTCGCCGGCGGATGCCAACCGCATCGCCTGCCGCAACGCCGCCGCGCCATCGGCCAGCACCGGCACCGGTGCCACCATCAAAAATAGGGAAATAGCCCACCCAAGGGCGCGCGCTCTTGCCATCATCTGCCCGATCATCGTTTTTGACTGCTCGTGATCCTTAACGCCAGACTCTGCCGCACCCCGCCAGCCCCCGCAACCCACAACCGCGTCAACACCTGCCCCGCTTGGCAAGCCTTTGCCACACCGTTAGGAAGGGCGCGTTTGCAACAGGGCGACTCACGCCCCAAGACAGGAGACGCGTGCCATGATCCAAGGGTCCATTCCCGCCCTGGTTACGCCGTTCAAGAACGGCGAACTTGATCTGGACACGCTGAAGAAACTTGTCGATTGGCAGATTGAACAGGGCTCCACCGGCCTTGTCCCCGTGGGCACCACCGGCGAAAGCCCCACCCTGACCCATGAAGAGCATGAAGCCGTGGTCGAGGCCGTGGTGAAATTCTCCGCAGGCCGCGTGCCGGTGATCGCGGGCGCCGGGTCAAACAACACCGTCGAAGGCATCCGCTTCATGAAGCATGCCGAGCGCGTGGGGGCAGATGCCGCCCTCGTCGTGACACCCTATTACAACAAGCCCACGCAAGCGGGCATGATCGCGCATTACACCGCGCTGCACGATTGCTGCACGCTTCCCATCATCATCTACAACATCCCCGGCCGCTCGGTCGTGGACATGCAGCCCGAGACCATGGGCAAACTCGCCCAGTTGCCCCGGATCATCGGGGTGAAGGATGCCACCGGCAAGATCGAACGCGTCTCGATGCAGCGCGCCTCTTGCGGGCCGGATTTCATCCAGCTCTCTGGCGAGGATGCCACCGCGCTCGGCTTCAACGCCCATGGCGGGACCGGCTGCATCTCGGTCACGGCAAATGTCGCCCCCAAGCTTTGTGCCGAGTTTCAGCAGGCCACGCTCGCAGGCGACTACCGCAAAGCGCTCGCCTATCAAGATCGCCTGATGCCCCTGCACGAGGCGATCTTCATCGAACCCGGCCTCGCGGGCGCAAAATACGGCCTCTCGCTTCTGGGCCGCTGCACCGAAGAGGTCCGCCTCCCGCTGGTCGGCCTGACCGATGGCACCAAGGCCAAGATCAAGGCCGCGATGGAACACGCAGGCATCCTGTGACGGCGACAAACCCGCGCAACAACCTGCGCGGGGCGCTCTGGATGATCGCCGCCATGGCGGGTTTCGCGGTCGAGGACATGTTCCTCAAGGCCGTCACCCGCCATATCCCGCTGGGTCAGGCGCTGATGATCTTTGGCCTGATCGGCACGCTTTTCTTCGCCCTCCTCGCCCGTCGCGCCAAAGAGGCGGCCCTGCCCGCCGCCATGCTCTCGCGCCCCCTGCTCCTCCGCTCGGGGTTCGAGGTGACCGGGCGCATCTTCTATTCCCTCGCCATCGCCCTCACGCCCCTCTCAACCGCCTCTGCCATCCTGCAGGCCACGCCTCTCGTCGTGGTCGCAGGCGCAGCGCTCCTCTTCGGCGAACAGGTCGGCTGGCGGCGCTGGACGGCCATCCTCGTGGGCTTTGCCGGTGTCCTCATCATCCTGCGCCCGGGCTTGGAGGGGTTCACCCCCCTCTCGCTCGTCACCGTGCTGGGCCTCATCGGCTTTGCCGGGCGCGACCTTGCCACCCGCGCGGCCCCGCTGACGCTGTCCAACCGCCAGTTGGGTGTGATCGGCATGGCCATGCTCGCCCTCGCCGGGGCGGTGATCCTTACGGTCACGGGCGGCGCAACCCTGCCCGATGCCCGCACCCTCGCCCTTTTAGCCGGGATGACCACTTTCGGCATCTTTGCCTATAACGCGCTGACCATCGCCATGCGCACGGGCGAGGTCGCGGCCGTCACCCCGTTCCGCTACACCCGGCTCGTCTTTGCCATGCTTCTTGGCATCCTCGTCTTCAACGAAACCCCCGATGCCTTCACGCTGCTCGGCTCGGCACTCATCGTCGGCTCCGGGCTCTACACCCTCACCCGCGCCCGGCAACGCTGACCGCCGCTTCTGGCCCAAGCGCTGCTTCCGGCCCAAGTGCTGCTTCTGGACAGTGACCACCGCATCGCCTATCTCCAACCGATCATGGTCACCAAGTCCGATCCCAATTCCAAACTGATCGCCGAAAACCGCCGCGCGCGTTTCGATTACCACATCGAAAGCGATCTCGAGGCTGGCATCATGCTGCTGGGGTCCGAGGTGAAAAGCCTGCGTCAAGGCGGATCGAACATCGCTGAAAGCTATGCCTCGGTCGAAGGCGGCGAGTTGTGGCTGATCAACGGCTACATCGCCCCCTATCTGCAGGCGAAAACATGGGGCCATGACGAACGCCGCCGCCGCAAGCTGCTGGTCAGCAAGAAAGAACTGTCCCGCCTGTGGAACGCCACCGCCCGCGAAGGCATGACGATCGTCCCGATCAAAATGTATTTCAACGACCGGGCATGGTGAAGCTCAAACTCGGCATCGCCAAGGGCAAGAAACTGGCCGACAAACGCGAAACCAGCGCCAAGCGCGACTGGGAACGCGAAAAGGCCCGCCTGCTCAAGATATCCAAACGCGACTGAACCAAATTCCTTCGAAGGAATTTGCAAAAATCTTCGAAGATTTTTGTCCCCTCGTTCCGAGTGGAAAACGCCGCGTTTTCCGTCAAGAAAACCGCCCCGCCCTTGCCACAAAGGCCCGATCCGGCTACTTGCGCCTGACCGCATGGCCGGAGGCACACGTGACCGACGATCCCAAAACCCTCGTTTCCACCGACTGGCTCGCCGCCCATCTGCGCGATCCCGATCTGCGCATCCTCGATGCCTCATGGTATCTGCCCGACGCAGGCCGCAATGCGCGCGCGGAATACAACGCGGCCCATATCCCCGGCGCGCGCTTCTTCGATATCGACGAAATATCCGACCAGCGCTCCCCCCTGCCTCACATGGCCCCGCCCACCGAAAAATTCATGTCGCGGATGCGTGCCATGGGCGTGGGCGATGGCCATCAGGTGGTGGTCTATGACGGGGCCGGGATGTTCTCCGCCCCCCGCGTCTGGTGGACCTTCCGCCTCATGGGCAAGACCGATGTCGCCGTTCTCGACGGCGGCTTCCCCAAATGGCTGGCCGAAGGGCACGAGGTCGAAGACCTCTCCCCGATGATCCGTGACCGGCACATGACGGTGTCGCGCCAGAACCATCTGGTGAAGGATGTCACGCAGGTCGCCCATACCTCCAAGCTGCGGCAGGCAGAAATCATCGACGCCCGCTCTGCCGCCCGTTTCGCGGGCGAGGCGCCCGAACCCCGCCCCGGCCTGCGCGCGGGCCATATCCCGGGGTCCAGAAACGTGCCCTTCGGCACCCTGCTCAACAGCGACAACACGATGAAATCCCCCGCCGACCTGCGCGCCGTGTTCGAGGCCGCAGGGGTAGACCTGTCCAAACCCGCCATCACCACCTGCGGATCGGGCGTCACCGCCGCCGTCCTGTCGCTGGCGCTGGAACGGATCGGCCACCGCAACCACGCGCTTTATGATGGCTCATGGTCGGAATGGGGCATGTATGACGATCTGCCCGTTCAAACAGGAAACGGGAAAAAGGGATAACCATGTTCGACCATCTCAAGGCCCAGCCGCAAGACAAGATCCTGCAACTCATCGCCATGTATCGCGATGATCCCCGCCCCACCAAGATCGACCTCGGCGTCGGCGTCTACAAGGATGCCACCGGCCTGACGCCGGTCATGCGCGCGGTGAAGGCGGCCGAGAAAAAGCTGTGGGAGATGGAGACGACCAAAACCTATACCGGTCTTGCCGGTGAACCCGCCTATAACGCAGCGCTGGCGGGCATGATCCTAGGCACCGCCGTCTCGATGGACCGCGTCGCCTCCGTCGCCACACCCGGCGGCACCGGCGCCATCCGTCAGGCGCTTGAACTCATCAAGCTGGCAACTCCATCGGCCACCGTCTGGATTTCCAACCCGACATGGCCCAACCACCCGTCCATCATCCGCTACCTCGGCATGAACATGGCCGAATACCGCTACTTCGACGCCGCCACCCGTGGCATCGATTTTCCCGGCCTGATGGCCGACCTTGCCACCGTCAAGGCGGGCGATGTCGTCCTGCTGCACGGCTGCTGCCACAACCCCACCGGCGCCAATCTGGATGCGGCCCAGTGGGAAGGCGTCATCACCCTGCTCTCCGCCAAGGGCGCGATCCCCTTCGTGGACCTTGCCTATCAGGGCTTCGGCGACGGGCTGGAACCGGACGCCGCCGCCACCCGCCGCATCGCCGCCGCCTTCCCCGAGGTTCTGATCGCCGCCTCCTGTTCAAAGAATTTCGGCATCTACCGCGAACGCACGGGCATCCTGATCGGCATCGGCCCGGCCGACGGCAAGGGCGTGCTGCAGGGTAACCTCAACTTCCTCAACCGCCAGAATTACAGCTTCCCGCCCGATCACGGCGCGCGTCTGGTGACGATGATCCTTGAAGACCCCGCGCTGAAAGCCGACTGGATGGCCGAGCTTGAGGAAGTCCGTCTCAACATGCTCACCCTGCGCCAGAGCCTCGCCGATGAACTGCGCCGCGCCACCAATTCCGACCGGTTCGATTTCGTGGCCACCCATCGCGGCATGTTCTCGCGCCTTGGGCTCACCGAGGATCAGGTCAACACGCTGCGCGACGAACACGGCATCTACATGGTGGGCGACAGTCGCATCAACATCGCGGGCCTGAACACCCGCACCGTCCCCATCCTCGCCGCCGCCATCGCGCAAGTCGCGGGCTGATCCAGCCCGCGCACCAAGTTTTTCGTGCGGGCCTCTGGTCTGTGCTATCACCTCCGTTGCAGCCTCTGCCTTGACTGCATGTTGGTGTCAGTTTCGGCGCAACCTTTGGGTGCGCTGACTGCGGCAGGCAAGGCAGTAAGCAGCCAGCGTTCCCCTCATCACCAGAGGGATTCGAACCATGCCTTTCTATCTTTATCAACTCTCCTACACGCCCGAGGCTGTTAAGGCCCTCGTCGCATCGCCATCTGACCGGGAAGCCGCCGCCCGCAAGCTGATCGAAGGCTTGGGTGGCAAGCTTCACCACCTCTTTTTCGCCTTTGGCAAGCATGACGTGGTCTGCCTGATCGAATGCCCCGACGACCAGATGATGGCCGCAGGCGCCATGGCCGTGGCCGCTTCCGGCACCGTCTCTTCATCCTCCACAGTCAAACTGATGACCTCGGCCGAGGCGATGGCCGCAATGCAGACTGCGGGCAAGGCGATAGGCAGCTACAAGCCACCGATGGGATAAAACAGAAAACGGCCCGCAGGGGGAGGATCCTGCGGGCCGTTGCAGTTTCACACCCGGAAGGGAGGAGGTTCCCAGGCGCGTCGTTGACGGGGCCGCTTGGCGCGGCCCCATCCCGTTCCTTACATGTTGTAGGCGCGCTCGCCGTGCTCGGCGACGTCCAGACCTTCGCGCTCCACTTCCGGCTTCACGCGCAGACCCATGGTCATGTCGATCAGCTTGAACAGGATGAACGACCCGATCCCCACGAAGACGATGGTGAACGACACAGCCTTCACCTGCGCCATGAAGGCGGTGGAGAAGACATACTCGGCCACCTGCAGCGTGCCGGGCTGCGACAGGTAATCAGGGATACCCGCCCCACCCAGTGCCGGATTGACGACGATGCCGGTGCCCAGCGCGCCGATGATGCCGCCCAGACCATGGATCCCGAACACATCCAGCGAGTCATCCAGCTGAAACTTGTTCTTGATGAAGCCGACGAAGGTGAAGCAGACCACACCGGCCACCAGACCCAGCACGATCGCGCCCATCGGGCCTGCGAAACCTGCCGCCGGAGTCACCGCGACCAGACCGGTCACAACACCCGACACAAGGCCCAGCAGCGACGGATGGCCCTTGGTTGCCCATTCGGCGAACATCCACGCCACACCACCCGCAGCAGCCGCCACAAAGGTGTTCACAATGGCCAGCGAGGTGATCGCATTGGCTTCAAGGTTGGACCCGGCGTTGAAACCGAACCAGCCCACCCACAGCAGCGCGCCACCGATCATGGTCATGGTCAGCGAGTGCGGCGCCATGGACTCTTTGCCATAGCCGATCCGCTTGCCGACAACGATCGCGCCCACAAGGGCGGTGATGCCCGAGCTGATGTGAACAACGGTGCCGCCCGCAAAGTCCAGCGCGCCCCAGTTCCAGATCAGCCCGTTGGCAGCCAGATTGGCAGCGGCAGCTTCTGCAGCGGCGGTGTCACCGGCAGCCTCGGCAATCAACAACGCGGTCTGCTGTTCGGCCAGGAAGTCCGGACCACCCCACCACCAGACCATATGTGCCATCGGGAAGTAAATGAAGGTCACCCAAAGCACCGTAAACACCAGCAGCGACGAGAATTTCACCCGTTCCGCAAAGGCGCCGACGATCAGCGCCGGCGTGATGCAGGCG
>PNND01000116.1 GCA_013824045.1 Rhodobacter sp.
GCTGATGCTGCGGATGCCGGTTGCGGCAAGCTGTGCGGCCAGATCGCCCATGCGATCGGTGTCAAGCTCCGGGTCGCCCGAACCGGCAAGGATCAGATCGCCATTCACGCGCCCGCCCTGAAGCGGACCGGTGACCAGCACTTGTGTAACGAAGCGATGGCCGCCGCCCAGCCGATCAAGGGCGTAAAGCGCGGTGATTGCCTTCGCCGTGCTGGCCGGGGGCAGCGCCTGACGTTCGCTCATCGCCTCAAGAACCTGTCCGGTGCGGGCATCGGCGACGGCATAGCCCACGACACCGCCAAGGCCCGCCGCTTCGATCAGGGTGCCCGGATCAGCCGCCGATCTGGCCGGGGTCGTTTGGCTAGTGGGCCGCGCCAAGGGGCGCGGGCTGACCGCCAGCCCTTCGGCAAAGGCGGGGGCCGCCAGACCGGCCAGCATCCCACCCAGAACAAACCGCCGCGAAACCATCATTTCCCCCCGAACCGAACCCGCAAAGCCTAGCCAAAGCCCATGGCATCCAGCAAGCGGAAGAAATGCCGCGTCAGCGCCGCCACTCCCCGCGCGCCCGGATCGCGGTGGAAGAGGATCCATCCATCGGAAGGTTCACAAAGCACCAAGCGGGTGCGGGCTTGTTGCGCAGTACCTCGCCCCGATCCACCAGATCGCCCCCGTAGATGCGGGCGGCCTTGGACATGCGCGCCCGCACGCCCCAGCCCGGCCGGGCCAGAACGCCTACAGGGACCATGCGCAGAATATCCTCCCACCGTTCCCAGCGGTGGAACTGCACCAGATTGTCCGCCCCCATCAGCCAGACGAACCGCACGCCGGGATAATGTGCCTTCAGCGCGCTCAGCGTTTCGGCGGTGTAGCGGGTGCCAAGGCGTGCCTCGATATCGCTGACCACGACGCGGGGATCGCGCATCACGGCGCGGGCGCGCGCCATCCGGTCTGCCAAGGGGGCCGGGCCGCGCTGTTTGAGCGGATTGCCGGGGCTGACCAGCCACCAGACCCGGTCCAGCCCCATCCGTTTGAGCGCCTCGCGCGTGATGTGCACATGGCCGCCATGCGCCGGATCGAAGCTTCCTCCCAGAAGCCCGATCACCATTCCCTTTCGCGCTACGGGGAATCCTGCCCGCACGCCGCCCTCCGCTGCAAATTCGGGCAAACGCCCAACCTCCTTGCCCCAAACACCTCACGTTGCCACTGTCCAGCATTATCGCTACATGTCCCCGCAACATCCCCAAGGATTCACGCAGGAGCGGCAAGATGGCCTCGTATCAATACGTCTATCACATGGATGGCGTGTCAAAGACCTATCCCGGCGGCAAGAAGGTGTTTGAGAACATCCGCCTGAACTTTCTGCCCGGGGTGAAGATCGGTGTGGTCGGCGTGAACGGGGCGGGGAAATCCACCCTGCTGCGCGTCATGGCCGGATGGGACAAGGATTTTCAGGGTGAAGCTTGGGCGGCCAAGGGGGCCAAAGTGGGCTACCTGCCGCAGGAGCCGCAACTGGACGCGAACCTGACGGTGCGGGAGAACGTCAAGCTGGGCGTGGCGGAAAAGCAGGGCAAGCTGGACCGCTATAACGAACTGGCGATGAACTATTCGGATGAGACCGCCGAAGAGATGTCGCAGTTGCAGGACCAGATCGACGCGGAAAACCTGTGGGATCTGGACAGCCAGATCGACGTGGCGATGGAGGCCCTGCGCTGCCCGCCGGATGATGCCAATGTGGAAACGCTTTCGGGTGGCGAAAAGCGCCGCGTAGCGCTTTGCAAGCTGCTGCTGGAAGCGCCCGACATGCTGCTCTTGGACGAACCGACGAACCACCTTGATGCCGAAACCATCGCTTGGTTGCAAAAGCACCTGATCGAATACAAGGGCACGATCCTGACCGTGACCCATGACCGCTATTTCCTTGACGATATCACGACCTGGATTCTGGAACTGGAGCGCGGCAAGGGGCTGCCGCATGAGGGCAATTATTCCTCATGGCTGGATGCCAAGGCCAAGCGGCTGGCGCAGGAAGCGCGCGAGGACAAGGCCAAGCAGAAGGTTCTGGAAAAGGAACTGGAATGGATCCGCGCCGGGGCCAAGGCCCGTCAGGCCAAATCCAAGGCACGTATCTCGGCCTATGAAAAGATGGCGGACGAGTCGGTCAAGGATCTGGTCGGCAAAGCGCAGATCATCATCCCGCACGGTCCCCGGCTTGGGTCCAAGGTCATCGAGTTCGAGAATGTTTCCAAGGCGCTGGGCGACAAGCAGTTGATCGAGAACCTGTCCTTTGCCCTGCCGCCGGGCGGGATCGTGGGTGTGATCGGCCCGAACGGGGCCGGGAAATCCACGCTGATGAAGATGATCATCGGCACCGAAAAGCCCGACAGCGGGACCATCACGCTGGGCGATACGGTGCAGTTGTCCTATGTCGATCAGTCGCGCGATTCGCTTGATCCCAACAAGAACGTCTGGGAAGAGATCACCGATGCGCTGGATATCGTCGTTCTGGGCGATGCCGAGGTGAACAGCCGCGCCTACTGTTCTTCGTTCAACTTCAAGGGATCGGACCAGCAAAAGAAGGTGGGCATCCTATCGGGCGGGGAACGCAACCGGGTGCATATGGCCAAGCTGCTGAAATCCGGGGGCAACGTGTTGTTGCTGGACGAACCGACCAACGATCTGGACGTGGAAACGCTGCAGGCGCTGGAATCGGCGATCGAGGAGTTCGCAGGTTGCGCGGTGATCATTTCGCACGACCGGTTCTTCCTTGACCGGCTGTGTACCCATATCCTTGCCTTTGAAGGCGATGCCCATGTCGAATGGTTCGAGGGCAACTTCCAGGCCTATGAGGATGACAAGGTCCGTCGCCTTGGCCCGGATTCGATTGAACCCAAGCGCGTGAAGTACAAGAAGTTTACGCGCTGATGTGGCAGGGCGGGGGGGTCCCCGCCCCGTCTATCCTTGCGGTGTTGTTACCTTGCGCTGGGCGGCGCGGTCCTTGCCCAGTTTGCGTTCCCGCAGAATGATGAGGATGCCGGCAAGGATGATCAGCGCGGCACCCATCAGCATGGTGCGGCTGGGCATTTCGGCAAAAACGAACCATCCGATGGCAAGGGCGAAGAGCATAGAGGCATAGTCGAAAGGCGCGACCAGCGAGGCATCGGCCTCGCGGTAGCTGGATGTGAGCAGGATCTGCCCGACACCACCCAGTAGCCCCGCGCCGATCAGAAGGGCGAGTTCTTTTGGTTCAGGCCAGACCCAGCCGAAGGGCAGGGTGGCCAAGGACAGCACCGTGGCGGTGAGCGAAAAGTAGAAGACGATGGCGGGCGTCTTTTCGGTCTGCACCAGTTTGCGGACAAAGACCTGTGCCAGTGCGGCGAAGACTGCCCCACCTAGGACCAGCATTGCTCCGAAGGCTTCGGCATGGCCTGCGCCGCCGTCGAGGACGGTCAGGCGGGGCGAGAGGACGATGAGGACTCCCACCATCCCCAGCGCGACGCAGGACAGGCGAAACAGGCGGACATCTTCGCCCAGGAACATGGCGGCGAAGATCACGGTCAGAAGGGGCGCGGCATAGCCGATGGCCGTGACTTCGGGCAGGGGCAGGTAGGCCAGCCCGGCAAAGCCAAGCCCCATTGCGCAGGTCCCGGCGAACCCGCGCCAGACATGGCCCATCGGGCTAACGGCGCGCAGGCCGGTGGAAAGCTCGCGCCGCATGAGCAGCCAGACGACGATGACGGGTATGGCGAAGGCAGAGCGGAAAAACACCGCTTGCCCGGCGGGGACATGGTCGGCGGTGGCCTTGATCATCGACACCATGACGATGAAGACAAGCACCGAGCCGAGTTTCAGGGCAATGCCGCGGAGTGGGCGCATGGTGACCTCTGGCGTTGGCACAGGTGGACCATCCTTCGCCGCCGGGTGCAAGGGGGGTGGACCATCACGTTGGCTTGGGGTTTGCTGATGGCAAAGGAGTGCCGCCCATGCCGCAGATCGCCCCCAAGGCCCCGTTGTCAGACCGTATCGCGCAGGGGCGGGGTGCGGTGCCTGCTGATCTGGTGCTGCGGGGCGGGCGGGTGTTTGACCTGATCACGGGTGAATTGGTGGAAACGGATGTGGCGATCTGTGGTGATACGGTTGTGGGTGTCTTTGGCAGCTATGAGGGAAAGCGCGTCATTGACGTGTCAGGGCAGGTGCTGGTGCCGGGGTTCATCGACACGCATCTGCACATTGAATCGTCGCTGGTGACACCGTTCGAGTTTGACCGCTGCGTGACACCGCGTGGAGTGACGACCGCGATCTGCGACCCGCATGAGATTGCCAATGTCTGCGGCATCGAGGGGATCACCTATTTTCTTGAGGCGTCCAGCCGGACGCTGATGGATATCCGGGTTCAGTTGTCATCCTGCGTACCGTCGACCCATATGGAAACGGCAGGCGCGCGGTTGGGGGCGTCGGATCTGATCCCGCTGATGGATCATCCGCGCGGGATCGGGCTGGCGGAGTTCATGAATTTTCCGGGTGTCCTGATGCAGGATGCGGGCTGCATGGCCAAGCTGGAGGCGTGGCAAGGGCGGCATATCGACGGGCATGCGCCGCTTTTGCGTGGTAATGACCTGAACGGTTATATCGCGGCGGGAATACGCACGGAGCATGAGGCGACCAGCGCGGAAGAAGCGCTGGAAAAGCTGCGCAAGGGGATGCGGGTTTTGATCCGGGAAGGATCGGTGTCGAAGGACCTGCATGCGCTGGCCCCGCTGCTGGTGGAGCGTTTTGCGCCTTACCTGTGCCTGTGTACTGATGACCGCAATCCGCTGGACATCGCCGAACATGGGCATCTGGACCACATGATACGCACGGCCATTGCGCTGGGGGCTGATCCATTAGCGGTGTATCGAGCGGCCAGCCTTTCGGCGGCCGAGGCGTTCGGGTTGAAGGATCGCGGTCTGATCGCGCCGGGCAAGCGTGCCGATATCGTGGTGCTGGATTCGCTGGAGGGGTGCCATGCGGCGATGGTGTTCGCAGGCGGGGTGGAGGTGACGGACGCCGCCTTTGCCGCGCGACAGGTGATCCCGCCCGTGGCACGGCATTCGGTCAAGGCAACAAAAGTGGAGCCGCATCATTTCCGCTGTGGCGGCAACCGGGTAGAGACGCCGGTGATCGGCATTCTGCCGGGCAAGATCATCACCGAATATCTGACCCATGACATCGCGCCTACGGATGGCGACAAGCGGCCTGATCTGGACCGTGACCTGATCCGCATTGCGGTTATCGAACGGCATGGCAAGAACGGCAATCGCGCGACGGGGTTCGTGAAGGGTTTTGGCCTGAAGCGGGGGGCAATTGCATCGACCGTTTGTCACGATCACCACAACATTGCCGTGGTAGGGGCAGATTACGCCGACATGGCGCTGGCGGCCAATCGTCTGGGCGAGATCGAGGGTGGTTTTGTGGTGGTTGAGGGTGGCCGGGTGCTGGCGGAACTGCCTTTGCCCGTTGCGGGGCTGATGAGCCTTGAACCGTTTGAATTTGTCCGCGAACGCCTTGTTGCATTGCGCGCTGCGGCGGCGGGGCTGGGGGTGGTGCTGGAAGAGCCGTTTCTGCAACTGGCCTTTCTGGCGCTGCCCGTGATCCCGCATCTGAAGATCACGGATCACGGCATGGTGGACGTGGACCGCTTTGAAGTGATCCCGTGACAACAGGTTTATATGATAGCAACGCAGCCATGGGGTTGCGCTGGCGTGCCCAAGCAACAAAGTCTGTACGGGTGAGATGAGGGGACGTGGGCCCGATGGGCAAGGGACGAAAGATCGCACGGCGTTTTGGCAAGATTGAAGGCGCACAGCCCGAGGGGAAGCGGCGGTTTTCGCAGATCCTCGATGCGATCGGTGCGGATGAGCGGCGTGAGCGTGTGTCTGTATCCGATCTGATGCAGGCGATGGATGCGCGTGCCGTGGCGGCGCTTATCCTGCTTTTTGCACTGCCGAATGTGGTGCCTACCCCGCCGGGGACTTCGTCCATCCTCGGCCTGCCGCTGCTTTATCTGACCGCGCAGATGATGTTAGGCAAACTGCCATGGTTGCCCGCACTCATCGCGGATCGGTCGATGACGCGGAGCGATTTCAATTCCTTTGTCGGGCGGGTGACACCGCTGATCGCCCGGTTGGAACGGCTGCTGAAGCCACGGTTCCTTTTCGTCACCTCTGTCACGGGGGAACGGATCATCGGTGGCATTTGCCTTGCCTTGGCCATCGTGCTGGCGATGCCCATCCCTTTGGGCAACATGCTGCCGGCACTGGCCATTTCCCTGATGGCGCTGGGTGTGCTGGAGCGTGACGGATTTTGGGTGGTGATCGGTGCCATCGTTGGAGTGGTGTCGATGGTGATCGTGTCGGGGGTTGTCTGGGCGCTGGCAAAGGCCACGATTTTCCTGATCGTCAACGCTTTCTGATCAGGGCCTTCTGATCAGGCGGCACCGGGATCGCGGCCGGGATCGGGAAATCGGCAGCGGATGACGTGCCCGGATTTGCCCTGTGCGGCAGAGGATTCCAGCCGGGCACCAAAGAGGCGGGCAATCTCGCCAACAACGGCAAGGCCAAGGCCATGCGTGCCCTGCACGGCATCGGCGCGCAGGTCCTGACGCGCGAGCAGGCGGGGCAGGGCGTCGGGTGGCAGGCCGGGGCCATCATCTTCAACCTCGAGCACCGGCCCATCGGGGGTGGTGAGGGCGCGGACAGTGATTGTGGCCTGCGGGCCGGCATAGCGGATGGCGTTGTCGACAAGGTTCGTGAGCAATTCGGCACAGAGTATGGGATCGGCACGGGCGATCAGGGTGTCAGCCCCCTCATACCCAAGGTCATGGCCGAACCGGTTTGCCTCGGGGATGGCGTCGGCGGTGGTGCTGCGTGCGATGGCGGCCAGATCGGTTGCAGGCAGGGCGCGGCGAGCGGCGGCGGCGTCGATGCGTGCCAGCATCAGAAGCTGCGCCAGCACGCGTTCCGCGCGTATGAGTGCGGCCTCTGCCTTTGCGATGCTGTCCTGTCCGGCATCCGGCGTGGTGCGGGCGATCAACGCCAGTTGGGCGCGAACCGTGGCAAGTGGCGTGCGCAATTGGTGCCCAGCATTGCCGGTAAAATTGCGCAAGGCCGCCACCGCCGTATCCAGCCGTTCCATGAAGCTGTTCATCGCCTCGATGGGGCTGGCAACTTCAGACGGGATATCGGCGCGCAAGGGGCTGAGGTCATCGGGCGCCCGTGTCGACAGGGTCTGTGCCAGCCGGTCCAATGGTCG
The DNA here is from genome assembly GCA_013824045.1 of Rhodobacter sp. Taxonomy (GTDB): domain Bacteria; phylum Pseudomonadota; class Alphaproteobacteria; order Rhodobacterales; family Rhodobacteraceae; genus Paragemmobacter. The sequence continues at coordinate 7,288 of PNND01000116.1, forward strand.
CAGCGCGCGCGTGACCGTGAACCAGACGATCAGCGCCGCGCCGATTGCAAGCCCGGTCAGGCGCAGGGCAGATCGGAACAGGATGGTGCGGGCCAGAGCATCGCGGGCGCGGGTGGATTCGGCCACGGTGACCGAATAGGGCAGAAAGTCCTCACCAGTGGAGACCTGACCGTAAAGGGTGGCGATGCGGATGGGCGTTGCACCGAATTGTCCATCGGTGAAGGCCGTGTTGTCGTCTTGTGTGCGCGGCACGGTTGCCAGCGCCTCATACCCGGTGAGAAACCCGTCCGGTCCGTCGACGCGGTAGAACACCTGATCCTCGGCGGCCGAGGCCAGCATGTCGAGAGCGGAAAAAGGAATGTCCACCTCAAGCGTGCCGGACAGATCGACGCTGATCCGTTCGGCGATGGCCAGCGCCGACCCGGCCAGCACGCGGTCTGACACGCTTTGCGCGGTGCGACGCGCTTCGCCCCAGGTATCCAGCAGGGCGGCGAGGCCCAGCAAGGCCGTGGACAGGAACAGCCAGCCCAGCAATCTGCGCCGCAAGGACCAGCGGCCAATGGCAGGGGATGCCGTCATGCGCCGGGGGCCTTGTCGATGTAATAGCCGATGCCGCGCGCGGTGCGCAGCGCCACGCCATGCGCGGCCAAGCGGCGGCGCAGGCGCGAGACATATTGTTCGATGGCATTGTCGGACAGGCTGTCATCCAGCGATGTGAGCGACTGGACGATGGTTTCCTTGCTGACCACCTTGCCAGCGCGGGTGAAGAGCAGTTCCACCAGTGCCAGTTCGCGGGCGGGAAGGTCGATCGGGCCGGACGGCGACGACAGGCGACGCGAGATCAGATCCAGCGTCACCGCGCCCACGGTCAGGGTGGAGGCGCGCAGACCCGCCTGCCGGCGCAGGAGAGAGCGGACACGCGCCTCGAATTCGGCCACGTCGAAGGGTTTGGTCAGATAGTCATCAGCACCTAGGTTCAGCCCGCGCACGCGATCCTCGGGTGCGCCGCGCGCTGTCAGGATCAGCACAGCGGCAGCATCCGACCGGGCGCGCAGGGCGCGCAGAACGGCAAGCCCGTCCATCTCTGGCAGGTTGAGGTCAAGTATGACCAGCTCGAAGCGTTCGGTTGCGCCGAGGGCTTCGGCCGACACTCCGTCATGCACGGTATCGACGGCATAGCCCGATTGCACCAGAAGCGCGGTCAACGCCTCGGCCAAGGGCCGGTCATCTTCTACAAGCATGATGCGCATTTTGCCTCCGGATGACAGACTAGGGCGGAACGGCGGCGTTGTGAACGGGTCTGCCTTGGGGCAAGCTGTCGGGCATGAAGGGGATAGCGCTGTTTCTTGCGGGGCTGATCGGCGCGGCGTGGCCCGCGATGGCGGAAGTGTTTCTGTTCGAAGCCCCATCCGGAGAGGCGGGTCGGGAACTCACTATCTATTCCACATTAGACAAGGGGCTGGCAGGGCCGATGATCACGGCCTTTCAGGATCAGAACCCTGATGTCGCGGTGCGCTACGAGGACCTTCTGACCGGTGCCATTCGTGACCGGGTCCGAGGAGAAACCGACGGGGCGGGGGTGACGGCGGATTTCGTCTTTTCCTCGGGCATGGACCTGCAGATGAGCCTTGCCAATGATGGCTACGCCCGGGCCGTTTCGCCGCCTGCAGCGCGCGATTGGCCGGATTGGGCGCAGTGGCAGGACATGGCCTATGCGCTTACCTATGAACCTGCGGTGCTGGTCTATCACCGCCCCAGCTTTCCCGATGGACCACCGACATCGCGGCTGGCCTTGATGGATTGGCTTCGCGCGCAGCCATCCGGCGCCGGGGGCGCGGTGGGAACCTATGACATCACGCGCTCGGCGCTGGGATATCTGTTTCTGGCACGGGATGAGGAATTGTTCGGCGATATCTGGATGCTGATCCGCGCCATGGCGCGGGCAGGGCTTGAGGTGTTTCCTACCAGTCAGGACATCATCGACAGGGTGGCCGATGGTCGGTTGAAGCTGGGCTACAACATCCTTGGGTCCTATGCCGCCGATCAGGCGCGGCAGCGGCCCGAGATCGGGCTGGTGTTGCTGAAGGATTATACGGTGGTCGT
>PNND01000303.1 GCA_013824045.1 Rhodobacter sp.
TCGACGCCATAACCCGGAACCTCGCGCAACTCCTCGACCCGCGCCGGATGAATGCCCGCCGCCCGCGCCCCGGCCACCAAGGCCTGCGCCAGCGGATGCGACGATGCCGCCGCCAGCGCCGCCGCCACTTCCACCGCCGTCACCGGGTGCTCACCCAGGTTCATCACCTCCGGCGCACCCATGGTCAGCGTCCCGGTCTTGTCAAAGACCACCGTATCCACCTCGGCCATGCGCTCCATCGCCGTGCCATGCTTGATCAGCAACCCTTTGCGAAACAGCTTTCCGCTTGCCGCCGTCACAACCGCAGGCACCGCCAACCCCAACGCACAGGGGCAGGTGATGATCAGAACGGCGGCCGAGATATTCACCGCAAAGCGCAGATCGCCCCCGGTCTTCCACATCCAAAAGCCAAAGGCGCTGAACGACAGGATATGCACCAGCGGAGAATAAAGCCGCGCCGCCCGCTCGGCCAACGACGTATACCGCGTCTTGGCACTCTCCGCGATCGCCACCAGATCGGCCATCCGGTGCAGGCTCGATGACCGCCCCGCCGCAGTGACGCGCACCACCAGCGGCCCGGTCAGGTTCACCTCCCCCGCCGAGACGACAACGCCCTCCCCGGCAAAGACCGGCAGGCTTTCCCCTGTTAACAGCGACCGGTCCAGTTCCGACTGGCCCTCTACCACCACGCCATCCACCGGCATCCGCCCGCCCGGGCGCACCCGCACCAGATCGCCCACCGCGACCTCGGCAATCGGCAACACCAACTCAACCCCGTCACGCAGTACCGTCGCGCGCGGCACTTCCAGCGCCGCCAACTCCTCTGCCGCTGACCGCGCCACCGCCCGCGTGCGATGATCCAGATACCGCCCCGCCAAAAGGAAGAACGACAGCATCACTGCAGCGTCGAAATAGGCGTGATGGCCGGATTTCCATGTCTCGAACAGCGAAATCCCGGACGCAAGGATCAGTGCAAGGCTGATCGGCACATCCATCCCCAACCGCCCCACACGCAAACTGGCCCAGGCGGATTTAAAGAACGGCTGCCCCGCAAACACCACCGTCGGCAGTGCAATCGCCGCCGAAATCCAGTGAAACAGATCGCGCGTCGCATCCCCCGCACCCGACCAGACGGCGACAGACAGCAGCATGACATTCATCATGCTGAACCCCGCCACCCCCAGCCGCATCAGCAGGTCACGCCCCTGCCTGTCCATCTCGGTCGCGCTCAAAAGACCGGGGTCCAGCTCATGCGCCTCATATCCCACGCCCTTCAGCGCGGCGATCAGCAGCTCGGCGGTCACCTCCGCATCGGCATCCACGCTTACCCGCCGCAGCGACAGGTTCACCCGCGCGCTGCGCACCCCCGGCACGGCTTGCAGCGCCTGCTCCACCGTCACCATACAGGCCGCACAATGCGCCGTGGGCAACGACAGCATCAGCCGCGCGCCCTGCATCTCGGCCGCCATGGCCGAAATATTCTGCGCGCTGGGTGCGGCAATACAGGCCGGGCAGGCGGCCGCCGACACATGTTCCGGCATGGAGCCTGAAATGGGCGCGGAAACCGTCATCGCCTTACCCCTGCGCCTTATCCATCACGAACAGCTCCAGCCGCTGCTTGAACTTCGTGCCATCCTGCGCCTCGGCCTCGACCACCAGCATCCACTTGCCCCAGTCCAAGGCCACATCCGCCTGCCAGACACCGGCAACGCGTTCAAACTCTGGCCGCTGATCCTGACGCGATGCCGTCGTCCGCCCCACCAGCACCGCCAGCGACTGCATCGCTGCGGGCAGACCCTCGGAGTCCGTCACGGCCAGCGTCAACCTGCCCTGAGTGTATTCGGTGGCCACCGTCCAGCCCAGCGCCTCCTGCGCCTTCCGCTCGGCGTCAAAGGTCTGGCTCGCAATATAGCCATTGGCCACTTCCAGCCCCGGAAAGGTGCTGATCGCCCGGTAAGCCATCAGCAGATTGACCACGATGATCACGCCAAAAAAGCTCAACGCGACTCCCAGTACATGCTTGCCCGTCAATTCCGCCATCTTACTGCCCCTTGCCATTGAATACGGTATCATGATGCACCCGCGCCGTGCCCCGCGTATCGGCGATCCACAGCCGCAAGTCCGTCCGGTCTGTCACGGCCGCCGGCGATCCCGGCCCGGCCTCGATGTATACCCGCTGCTGCAGGGTCTCATTCGCGGGAACCCGCACCAGCGCATCGTCGGAGCCTTCCAGCCGCAGCACCAACCCCGCTTCCGACGTCACCGAGACTGAGAACAACGCATCATCGCCAGACTTGTTGCGCAGCCGCAGATCATAGGTGTTGCGGATCGTGCCATCCGACAGCGTCACAAAGGTCGGGTTACGCACCGGCGACACGTTCACGTCGATCTCAGACCGCATGAACAGCGCCACCACCAGCCCGATGCCCACTGCCGCCCAAAGCACGGTGTAAAGCATCGTCCGCACCCGGAACACATGGCTCCACACCGATTTCGGCGTCTGACCCGCCTTCTCACGCACCTCATCGGTCAGCGCCATGTAACCAATCAGGTCGCGCGGCTTGCCGATCTTGTCCATCGTGTCATTGCAGGCATCGATGCACAGCCCACAGGTGATACAGGCCAGTTGCTGCCCATTGCGGATATCGATCCCCATCGGGCAAACGTTCACACAGGCCATGCAATCGATGCAGTCGCCCTGCCCCTCGGGGATCTCACCCTTATGCAGCTTGCCGCGCGGCTCGCCGCGCCATTCGCGATAGGCGATGGTCAGCGTGTCCTCATCCATCATCGCCGCCTGAATACGCGGCCAGGGGCAGGCATAGATGCACATCTGTTCCCGCGCGAACCCGCCAAAGGCAAAGGTCGTCAGCGTCAGGATCAGCATGGTCAGATAGGCAATCGGATGGGCCGTGCCCTGCACCAGATCAACGGCCAGCGTCGGCGCATCGGTAAAATAAAAGATCCACGCCCCGCCCGTGGCCAACCCGATCAGCAACCAGATCGACCATTTTACCGCGCGCTTGCGTATCTTCTCGCCGTCCCAGCCCTGCCGATGCAGGCGAATGCGCGCGTTGCGATCCCCCTCCACCCAGCGTTCGACAAGGATGTACAGATCCGTCCAAACCGTCTGCGGGCAGGCATAGCCGCACCACACCCGCCCCGCCGCGCTGGTGAACAGAAACAGCCCCAGCCCCGCCATGATCAGCAGGCCCGCCACGAAATAGAATTCATGCGGCCAGATCTCGATCATGAAGAAAAAGAACCGCCGATGCGCCATGTCGATCAGCACCGCCTGATCGGGCAGGTTCGGCCCCCGGTCCCAGCGGATCCATGGCGTCAGGTAATAGATCCCCAGCGTCACCGCCATGATCCACCATTTCATGGACCGGAACGCCCCCTTCACCCGGCGCGGAAAGATCGGCTCGCGCGCGGCATAAAGGCTCGGCGGTTCGACATCTGGGCTGGACACGGCGTTCTCCAAGGATTCGGATAGTCCCCGTATCCAGCACCACAGCCACCTGCACCTTGACATGCATCAATCCGGCATCCGGAATGCACCTTTGTCGCAGGCCCCGATCCGTCTACGGCCAAGTTCCAAGAGCCTTCACTGAAACCTTTCAGGCAGAATGATCGCCTGCGTGCATAGGATCACCATCCCGTTACCAGAGGTAACGCCCCGTGCCCGCGCGCGTATAGACAGAACAACCAGAAATGCTGCACCGCGTCCGACAAGACTTTCCAATGGAACCCCTGCCCCAATGCTCCAACTTCTTCTCGCTTACGGTGCCGGCCTCCTGACGCTGATCAACCCCTGCGTCTTGCCGGTGCTTCCCATCGTCCTTGCCTCGGCCCTCTCGGCCGACCGGCGCGCGCCTTTGCGCTTGGCTTTGGGGATGAGCCTGTCTTTCGTCGTCCTCGGTGTCGGCCTTTCCGCCGCAGGGTCCAGTCTTGGCATCTCTCCGGAAACGGCGGCGCGCGGGGCCGCCCTTCTGATGGCCGGTTTCGGCCTGTTCATGCTGGTGCCCAGCCTCTCTGCCGGTTTCGCCACCGCCACCGCAGGCCTCGCCTCCCGGGCGGACCAGACACTGCGCGTGGACTGGGCCTCATCGCCATCAGGTCAGCTGCTCGGCGGCCTGCTCCTCGGCGCGGTATGGAGCCCCTGCATCGGCCCCACTCTTGGCGCGGCAATCTCGCTGGCGGCGCAACGCACCGATCTCTTTGGCGCGACGCTTGTCATGATCGCCTTCTCCGCAGGGGTCTCTACCCTGATCCTTGCGCTCGCCTATGGTGCGAAATCCCGGCTTCAGGCGCGAAAGGCGCTTCTCGCCCGGCTCGCCCCCAAAGCCAAACCGATCCTCGGCGTGGCCTTCCTCGCAGTGGGCCTCTTCCTCTGGTTCGGCCTCAACCACCCGGTAGAGGCATGGCTGCTCGACACGCTTCCCCCCTGGCTGATCGATCTTTCGGTCGCCCTCTGATCCATCCCACCTGAAAGGACCACCTCATGATCACCCGCCGCACCCTGCTTGCATCAAGCGCCGCCCTGCTTGCCCTGCCCTTGGCCGCGCAGGCCGAAATGGCCAAGCTGTTCTACACCCCCGGCCTTGCCGAACAGGACATGGCCGATGGCCGCGTGATCCTTCTCGATTTCTGGGCCAGCTGGTGCTCCACCTGCCGCGCGCAGGTGCGCGTGATGGATGAACTGCGGGCTGAAAACCCCGCCTATGACGCCGCCATCCGCTTCATCACCGTCGATTGGGATGAATATGGCGAAGGCGAATTGTCCAAAAGCCTGAACATCCCGCGCCGCTCTACACTGGTCCTGCTCAAGGGGAAAACCGAACTCGGCCGCACCGTCGCCGGCACCTCGCGCGAGGAAATCAAGGCGCTGCTCGATGCAGGCCTCGCCGCCGCCGGGGCCTGACCGCCGCACAGGAAAAAGGCGGGGTCAACCGACCCCGCCTTTTCCAACCTCAGCACTGGGGTCAGATCACTGACCGCCGCCGCGGGAATGGACATAGGCCGCCACCGCCCGGATCTCATCCTCACTCAACCGCCCAGTCCAGCCCGGCATCACGCCGAACCGCGCATTGGCGATGCTTTCCTTGATCTTCTCGCGGCTGCCACCATACAGCCAGATCGCATCGTTCAGCCGCGGCGCGCCCTGCGTCGGATCGCCCTCGCCCGCCTCCATATGGCAGGCGGCGCAGTTCTCGGCGTAAAGCGTCGCGCCTTCCGTGGTGAGGGTTGCATCATGCTCTTGCCCGGAAATGGCCAGAACATGCTCCACCACCGCGTCGATCTGCGCCGGTTCCAGCACCGCATCCACACCGAAGGCGGGCATCTGCGAATAGCGCGCATCCGGATCGGTCGTATTGCGGATGCCATGGGTGATGGTCAGGTGGATATCCTCGATCGTCCCACCCCACAGCCAGTCATCATCCAGAAGGTTAGGGTATCCCTTGCCTTCCACCCCCGCCGCGCCCGACCCATGGCAGGTCGAACAATTGGTGCGGAACACCGATGCCCCGGCCGGCTCGGCATAAGCCATCAGCGCCGTATCGGTCGGGATCGATGCCAGCGGCGCCGCGATCAGGGCAGCCTTGATCTCGGCATTGGCCGCATCAAAGCGCTCGATCTCCTTCACCACATCCGCTCGGGTTGATGCCCCCAGAACCCCCGGCGTCGCCCCGTTGATCAGGGGCCAAGCCGGATAGGCGATCATGTAGCCCACCCCCCAGATGATCGTGGCGTAGAAGGTCCACACCCACCAGCGCGGCATCGGGTTGTTCAGCTCTTCGATCCCGTCCCATTCATGGCCGGTCGTGCCGACCGGCTCGTTGGGCTTTTTCGTCACTTGCTTGGCGCACATGTCTCACGCCTCCTTCTGGCTGCTGGCGGGGGCGCGGTCCACACCGCGCCCGGCCTCGCCCGCCGGTTTCGTCTCGTTTCGAAAGATCTGCATCGCGGCCTCGTCATGCACCGGGCGCGAGCCGGGCCGGAATGCCCATATCACCACCCCGATGAAGATCAGCGTCAGCGCCAAAAGCGCCCAACTGTCCGCGAATTCCCTCAGAAAGCTGTAGGTTTCCATCTCGCCCCCTTACCGGCTCGCATCCGGGGTAAAGGTCGAAAAATCGACCATCGTCCCCAGGACCTGCAGATAGGCGATCAGCGCGTCCATCTCGGTCAGTTGCGGTTGTCCGTCGAAATTCGACACATTTGCCTTGGCATAGCGCTCCTGCAACCCGGCATAATCGCTGTTCGGATCGCCCTGCGCCATGAAATCCGCCACCGCGTTTTCCATCATCGCCTCATCATAGGGAACGCCCACAAAGCGATGGGTGTTCATGATTTGCGTGATATGGCGCCCGTCCAGCTCGGCATTCAGCAGGTAGCCATACTTCGGCATCACCGATTCCGGCACCACAGATTGCGGGTCCGTCAGGTGATCCACATGCCAGGCATCCGAATACCGCCCGCCGACCCGGGCCAGATCCGGCCCGGTCCGCTTGGACCCCCACTGGAACGGATGGTCGTACATTGACTCCGCCGCCAGCGAGTAATGCCCGTACCGCTCCACCTCATCCCGCATCGGCCGGATCATCTGGCTGTGGCAGACATAACACCCCTCGCGGATGTAGATGTCGCGCCCCGCCAGCTCCAGCGGGCTATAGGGCCGCACACCTTCCACCTTCTCGATCGTGTTCTCCAGATAGAACAGCGGCACGATCTGCACGATCCCCCCGATGCTCACCACCAGAAGCGACAACACCAGAAGCAGGGTCGCATGGGTCTCAATCGCTTTATGCTTGTCAAGAAAAGCCATCTCTCATGCCCCCCCTTACTCTGCCGGAACGAAGTTGTTGGCGTTGACGGGCGCCTTTGCAGGCTGCGCCCGCACCGTCATCCACAAATTGTAGGCCATGATCAGCGCCCCTATCAGGAACATGCCGCCACCAAGACCCCGCACCACATACATCGGGAACTTCGCGGCCACCGTGTCGGCGAAGGCGTTCACAAGGAACCCGTTCGCATCCACTTCGCGCCACATCAGCCCTTCCATGATGCCGGTCACCCACATCGAGGACGCGTAGAGAACGATCCCGATCGTCGCCAACCAGAAGTGCCAGCTCACCAGCTTCAGGCTGTACAAGCCCTCCCGGTTCCACAGGCGCGGCGTCAGGAAATACAGCGCGCCAAAGGTGATCATCCCGTTCCAGCCCAGCGCACCGGAATGCACATGGCCGATGGTCCAGTCGGTATAGTGGCTCAGCGAGTTGACGGCCTTGATGCTCATCATCGGGCCTTCAAACGTGGACATCCCGTAGAACCCGACAGACACCACCATCATCCGGATGATCGGATCGGTGCGCAGCTTGTCCCAGGCGCCCGACAGCGTCATCAGCCCGTTGATCATGCCACCCCAGCTTGGCATCCACAGCATGATCGAGAAGGTCATGCCCAGCGTCGATGCCCAATCCGGCAGCGCGGTATAGTGCAGGTGGTGCGGACCGGCCCAGATATACAGAAAGATCAGCGCCCAGAAGTGGATGATCGACAGCTTGTAGGAAAAGACCGGCCGCTCGGCCTGCTTGGGAATGAAGTAGTACATCATCCCAAGGAAACCTGCGGTCAGGAAGAAGCCCACCGCGTTATGGCCGTACCACCACTGGATCATCGCATCCTGCACGCCCGCCGTGACTTGCACGGATTGCGAACTGAAGATCGATACCGGGATCGCAAGGTTGTTGCCCACATGCAGCATCGCAATCGTCACGATGAAAGCCAGCAGGAACCAGTTCGCCACATAGATATGCGGCTCTTTGCGGTTGATCAGCGTGCCCATAAACACGGCAAGGAACGACAGCCAGACCACCACGATCCACCAGTCGATATACCAGACCGTCTCGGCATATTCCTTGGATTGCGTGCCGCCCAGAACATAGCTCGTCGCCGCCAGCACGATCATCAACTGCCAGCCCCAGAACACGAACCACGCAAGGTTCCCGCCCCACAGCCGCGCGGCACTGGTGCGCTGCACGATGTAGAAGGACGACATGATCAGCGCATTGCCGCCAAAGGCAAAGATCACCGCGCTGGTGTGCAGCGGGCGCAGACGGCCAAAGTTCAGTATCCCCTGCGACCATTCAAAGTTCAGCGCCGGAAAAGCCAGCTGGAAGGCGATCCAGACACCCACCAGAAAGCCCACCACGCCCCAAAAGGTCGTGGCGATCACGCCTGCGCGCACCACGCCATCCAGATATTCATTCGGTGTTGCCCGCTTCGGCTCGCCCATCGTGCGCAGCGTCCACAGGAATGTCAGCGCCGCCGCCAGCATCACCACCAGCGCGTTGACCTGATAGGCCAGGTCCCATGCATAATTGGTGGCAATGGCGGCAAAAACCGCAATCACCCCCAGCACGACCAGTTTCGTGTAATCCCACATTTTGCGTCCCTTCGTCTCGTGTCCCCGGCCTTGACCCTGAGAATCCGGTCAGGTGGGGCCTCTTGCGACTGGAACGCTTTTGCAGCGCCCTGCCATTCCGTGCCTTGATCCATATCAACACTGCGCGCCCTCCGGATTGACCTCGGTCAAGGCAGCACCCGTCGCGCGGCGTTATGTTTGGGCCATCCCATGAAAAAGGAGGCACTCCATGGCCTATAAATCCCTGCTCACCGTCGCGACCCGGGGCGACCGCTGCGAGCTTGCCATCACCGGTGCGGCGGCCATCGCCACCGCGCATGACGCCCATCTCGACATCCTCGCCCTCGGCGTCGATGTCACCCAGATCGGCTATTCCTATATCGGATCAGGGGCCGTCATCCTTCAGGCGACGCTGGATCGCACCGAGCAAGAGGCGAAAGAGATCGAAAAGGCCGCCCGCAAGGCACTGGCCGAACAGGATCCCACCCTGCGCTACGCGCTCGAGGCCGCGGTAACCCAGCTTGGCGCGCTGACCGAACTGGTGGCCCAGCGCGCGCGCTTTGCCGATCTGGTTGTCCTGCCCCGCCCTTACGGGCCGGGCTCGGGAACCGAATCCGAGGCCGTCGTCGAAGCTGCCCTGTTCGAAGGCCACGCGCCGGTGCTGATTCTGCCTGACAGCGGCGCAGGCCATGCCGCAGCGCCCCGCCGCGTCGTGATCGCCTGGAACCAGAGCGCCGAGGCGATGGCCGCCGTCCGCAAGGCGCTGCCCATCCTCAAACAGGCCGATCTGGTCAGCATCACCGTAATCGACCCGCCGCAGACAGGCGTCGAACGCTCCGATCCGGGCGGGATGCTGTGCCAGATGCTGGTGCGCCACGGGGTAAAGGCCGAGGTGACCGTTCTCGCCCGCACCCTGCCGCGCGTGTCCGATGTGCTGGCCCGCCATGTGCGCGACAGCAATG
>PNND01000056.1 GCA_013824045.1 Rhodobacter sp.
ACCTCAACGATTTCCGGCAGCCGCCCATCAGGGCTCATACCGGAAAAGATCAGCCCGCATTTCTCCAGCTTGTCGCGATACTGGATATCCACCTCATAGCGGTGGCGGTGCCGTTCCTCGATGGTCGTGGTCCCGTAAACCCCCGCCACGCGAGACCCTTCCGCCAGCGTCGCCGTATAGGCCCCCAGCCGCATCGTGCCGCCCTTGTCATCGCTCAGCTTGCGCGCGACCACATGGTTGCCCTGCACCCATTCCTTCAGGTGATAGACGACCGGGGTGAACCGCTTCTCACCCGCCTCATGGTCGAACTCTTCCGACCCGGCATTCTTCATCCCCGCCAGATTGCGCGCGCTTTCGATCACCGCCATCTGCATGCCAAGACAGATGCCCAGATAGGGGATCTTCTTTTCCCGCGCGAATTGTGCGGCCTTGATCTTGCCTTCGGTTCCCCGCTCGCCAAATCCGCCGGGCACCAGAATGGCGTGGAAATTCTCCAGATAGGGCGCGGGGTCCTCCCGCTCAAAGATCTCCGCATCGATCCACTGGGCCCGCACCCGCGTGCGGTTGGCCATTCCGCCATGCGTCAGCGCCTCGGCGATCGACTTATAGGCATCCTCCAACTGGGTATATTTGCCCACGATGGCCACCCGCACCTCGCCCTCGGCATGGACCAGACGGTCCATCACATCTTCCCAGCGCGCGAGGTTGGGCTTGGGGGCAGGGGTGATCCCAAAGGCATCCAGCACCGCCTGATCCAGCCCCGCCTTGTGATAGGCAAGCGGTGCCTCATAGATCGTCTTCAGGTCATAGGCCGGGATCACATGTTCCTTGCGCACGTTGCAGAACAGCGCGATCTTTTCGCGTTCCTTCTCCGGGATCGGATGTTCCGACCGGCAGACCAGCACATCGGGGGCCAGACCGATGCTTTGCAATTCCTTCACCGAATGCTGCGTCGGCTTCGTCTTCAACTCCCCGCTTGCCGCCAGATAGGGCAGAAGCGTCAGGTGCATCAGGATCGACTGCCCGCGCGGGCGTTCATGGATGAACTGGCGGATCGCCTCGAAGAAGGGCAGCCCTTCAATATCGCCCACCGTGCCGCCGATCTCGCACAGCATGAAATCGACCTCGTCATCCCCGATGCGCAGGAAATTCTTGATCTCGTTGGTGACGTGGGGAATGACCTGAATGGTCTTGCCCAGATAATCCCCGCGCCGTTCCTTCTCCAGCACGTTGGAATAAATGCGGCCCGATGAGATGCTGTCCGACTGCCGCGCCGACACCCCGGTGAATCGCTCGTAATGCCCCAGGTCCAGGTCCGTCTCGGCCCCATCATCGGTGACAAAGACCTCACCATGTTCAAAGGGCGACATCGTGCCGGGATCGACGTTCAGATAGGGGTCCAGCTTGCGCAGCCGCACCGTATAGCCGCGCGCCTGCAACAACGCCCCCAACGCGGCAGAGGCCAGCCCCTTGCCAAGCGAAGACACCACGCCGCCAGTGATGAAGATGTAGCGCGCCATGGATGGCCTCCCGCGATTTCGTTGTTCAAATCCAACACGATTCGCCCGCAGGGAATCGCATCATCACGGGAGTTAAGCTGTAATGCAGCTTGCCCCCGCGTGCAACCAGACCGCAAGATGCAGTCTGGCCTGTGGTTTTTCCGTCAAGAAGTGGTGGTTACTCGTTTGCAGCCGGCGGGGTGGCCGGGGCATCCGCCGGGGGCGGTGCCAAAGGCGCATCCGTGGGCGCAGGCGGCAACAGCTCCGACCCGGCCGGCAATTCCGCAGGCGCATTGTCCACCGGATCGGCCCCGATCTGGTCGATCACCGAACCCGAGCCTGCACTGCGTGCCGCAAGGATCGTCAGCGTGAGGGATGTCACGATAAAGGCCGCAGCCAAGAGCCATGTCAGCTTTTGCAGCGCGGTCGTTGCGGTGCGCCCCGAAGGATTGTTTCCGCCGCCACCCATGCCCAGACCGCCACCCTCAGACCGCTGCAGGAGCACGATGCCCACCAGCAGAAGCGCAAGGATCAGGTGGATGGTGAGGACGACATTTTCCATGAAGGCGCTTCCCTAGACTGACGCGCCTATCTAGGCGCAAGCCGGATAGGGCGCAAGTAGCTGTGTCACGCCCCTTCCAGCCCTTCGCAAACGGCCGAAAGCTTGTTGCCATCCGGATCGCGCACATAGCAGGCATAGAATGACGGACCAAAGGGCCGCAACCCCGGCGCGCCCTCGTCACTGCCCCCATGCGCCAGCGCCGCCCGGTGGAACGCGTCCACTGCATCGCGGCTTGCCGCCTCCAGCGCGGGCATCGACCCATTGCCCACCGTCGCAGGCCGCTCGTCAAAGGGCCGCGTCACCCAAAGTCTGCACCGGCTGACGCCCGGCGCGGCATAGCCGATTTCCGTCTCCAGCGTCCGCGCACGCACCAGCCCCAGCGTCGCCATGACCGGATCATAGAACCGGATCGCCGCCGCCAGATCATTGGTGCCAAGGGTGATGTAGAGAAACATGCCCCAAACCGTGCCGCACCCCGCCAGCCACCGCAAGAAACAAATGTCTTCGAAGAAATTTGCAAATTCGTTCCAACGAATTTGGCCCTGTCGGGCCATCCCGTGACCATTTCCCGTTCCCATCCCCCACACACCCCGCTATAGCACAGTCGGTTTCACCAGACCGGGAAAGGACCGCTGTCATGGCCAATGTGGTTGTCGTGGGCGCCCAATGGGGCGACGAGGGCAAGGGCAAGATCGTCGACTGGCTCTCCGAGCGTGCCGACATCGTCGCCCGCTTTCAGGGCGGCCACAATGCCGGGCATACGCTGGTCATTGACGGCAATGTCTACAAACTCTCGCTCCTGCCCTCGGGCATTGTGCGCGGCGGCAAGCTGTCGGTCATCGGCAATGGCGTGGTGCTGGACCCTTGGGCGCTGCTGTCGGAAATCGAAAAGCTGCGCGGGCAAGGCGTTGACGTGACGCCTGACAACCTAATGGTCGCGGAAAACACGCCGCTCATCCTGCCCGTCCATGGCGAGTTGGACCGCGCCCGTGAAGGCCAGACGGCGGTGGCCAAGATCGGCACCACCGGGCGCGGCATCGGCCCCGCCTATGAAGACAAGGTTGGTCGCCGCAGCATCCGCGTGGCCGATCTGGGCGATGAGGCAACGCTGGATCTGCGCATCGGCCGCCTGCTGACCCATCACAACGCCCTGCGCGCGGGGCTGGGCCTTGACCCCGTCGATCCCGTCGCGCTCAAGGCGCAACTGATGGAGGTTGCGCCCAAGATCCTGCCTTACGCCAAACCGGTCTGGAAAGTGCTGACCGACGCCCGCCGCGCGGGCAAGCGCATCCTGTTCGAAGGCGCGCAGGGCGCGCTTCTGGATGTGGATTTCGGCACTTATCCCTATGTGACTTCCTCGAACACGCTGGCGGGCATGGCCGCCACTGGCACCGGGCTTGGCCCCACGGCGGTGGATTTCGTCCTCGGCATCGTCAAGGCCTATACCACCCGTGTCGGCGAAGGCCCCTTCCCGACCGAGCTTTTCGATGCCGATGGCGCGCGGCTTGGCGAACGCGGCCATGAGTTTGGCACTGTCACCGGGCGCAAGCGCCGCTGCGGCTGGTTCGATGCGGTCCTCGTCCGCCAGACCTGCGCGACATCGGGCGTCTCGGGCATCGCGCTCACGAAACTTGACGTGCTGGATGGGTTTGAAACGCTGAAAATCTGCACGGGCTATGAACTCGATGGCCAAAGGCTGGATTACCTGCCCACCGCAGCCAATCTTCAGGCCCGCGTCACCCCGATCTATGAGGAAATGGAAGGCTGGACCCAATCCACCGCTGGCGCGCGGTCATGGGCCGATCTGCCGGGGGCGGCGATCAAATATGTCCGTCGGATCGAAGAGTTGATCCAATGCCCGGTCGCCCTACTTTCCACCTCGCCCGAACGAGACGACACGATCCTCGTGACCGATCCCTTCGCGGACTGAACCGAGGTTGCCGCATGGCGCTGCCCTACAAGACCCGTCGTCGCCTGTCGCTTCTGATCCTGGTGGTCGGGCTGCCGCTCTATATCGTAGCGGCGGTCACGATCGTGGGTCTCTTTGACCGCCCGCCGATCTGGCTGGAATTGCTGATCTATGTCGGCTTGGGCATCGTCTGGGCCTTGCCCTTCAAGGCGATCTTTCGGGGCGTCGGCCAGCCTGACCCTGACGATCCCGATGCCAACCATCCGGAATAGAAAAAAGGCGGACCGGTCACGGTCCGCCTTTCCCCTTGGGGCCTGAGTGGCAGCTCTCGGCCCGCTATCCCGTTATTGCGCCAGTTTGCGCGCCTCGGCCAGATAGGTCGATTCTTCCGACAGCATGAACTGCCCGCGCCGCACCTTGGCGATGCGCCCGTCGCGCAGCAGGGTGCCAAAGCTGCGCAGACCATCCTCGCGCTGGAACGTCCCCTGCGGGATGACCTCGGTCAGATGCCGCATCAGTTGCGGGCGGCTGAAATGCGGCCGTCCTTCGACACCGGCCAGATAGGCCGCCGAGGCTTCAAGGATCTGCTCAAAGCTGGACGCCCCGATCTTTTCGACGAACTCGGCAAATCCCTTGCTGTCGCCGAACACGTTCGACAGATCGTCGCCATCCTCTTCATCGTCCGACAGGTCCAGATCGGTTGCCGCCGCCATGCCAAACCCGGCCGAGGTCACGCGGCGCGGACGGATCGGCGAAGGCGCGGCGCTGGCGCTGGGTGTGCTGGTCGGGCGGGGCCGGTCGATGCGCTGCTCGGACACCAGAACCAGCGGGGCAGGGCGCTCGCCCGCTGTCGTGCCGCGTCCGCCCGGCAGTGCGGCCTTGACCGCCATCGCCAGGTCGTTGCGATAGCGCGCCAGTCGCGACACGGTTTCCGTCTCGCCCGCTTTTTCGCCCGTTACCTTGCGATCGGCGACGGTTGCCGCAACGGCGGCCTTCAGATGCTGGATGGCCGACTGGCGGCGCTTGGTTTCGCTGCCTTCCATCTCATTGTCGGTCTGTTTCATCAGACGGTTCAGCGCCTCATCGGCGCTGGGCCCGTCAAAGCTGCGGCGGCTGTCGGGCTGCTGCGCCAGATGCGACATGCTGTCCATCAGGTCGGCATCCTGCTCCGCTTCGCCGCGCCGCAGGGCGGCCAGTTCGCGCTGCAACTCCGCCTCGTCTTCGGCTGAAAGAAGCGGGGTCGATGCGGTTAACGCCCGCTCCTCCACCTCGGCAAAGGCTGCCGTTGACACAGCCGCTTCAGCGGTCTGCGCGTCTTCGGCCACGGCTTGCGGTTGCTCGGCCACGGCGGGCGTCACAGCCTCATCGCTCTTGCGGATCCGGATGACCCGCGCCCGCGCCCGTTGCAGCTTTTCTGCCGAACCGGGGCGCAGTTCCATGCCGCCGGGCGTTTCCTCGGCCACGGCCACCGCGGTGGTCTCACCCGTGTCTTCCGTCATCGCGGCGCGCAGCTCTTCTGCCTCGGCGTCCTCGACGGGCGCTGCTGCGGCGGCATCAGCCGCTTCCGTCACGTCTGCCTCCGCCACCGGCTCGGTCGTCTCGGCCCAGGTCTCCGCCCAGATCGCCTCGGCTTCCGCAGTGGTTTCCACTTCAGGCGCGGCCTCCGGCGCGGCATTCGCCTCAGCGGCCAGCGACGCAAGCAGGCTATCCTCGCCCGCATCCGTCATAGCGTCAGCCACGGTCTCAGACCAGATATCGGCCTCGGCCTCGTAATCGTCATCCTGCGTGGCGGGCATTTCTGCCACCGCCTCGGCAATCGGCTCGGCCGTATCCGCAAGCGCCGCCATCAACGACTCGGGCAGATCGTCACCCGGCTCCGTTGCCTCTGCTTCGGAGACAGCAAGATCGTCCTGATGCACGGTTTCCGCGAGGGGCGTTTCCGCCACCTCCTCCATCACCGATGCAAGATCGACCCCGTCCATCTGTGCCAGGTCTTCGATGGCGTCAGGCTCGGCCACCTCTGCGTCGGTCGCCTCCGCCTCAGCCACGTCTGCCTCGGCCATCACGGCCGAGAAATCAATCTCCGGCAGATCGGCCACCAGATCGGCGGGCTCTTCCTCAAACGGGGCCTGCTCTACAACAGCCTCGGCAACCTCTTCGGCGCGCATCGGTGCTTCGGACCGAAGTTCCTCGATCGGTGCCAACTCCGCCACATCCTCGGGAAGGTCCGGTGCGATGTCCGACACCGCGTCTTCCGGCAGGAAATCCGCCAGCGCCGCAGCGTCCAGCGTATCGGCGTCCTGATCTTCCAGATAGTCCGGGATCGCAAAGCTCACCACCGGCGCCGTCTGTGCCGGGGCCATGGTAGCGGGATGCGCCGCAATTTCCGACCGCAACCGGGACAGCTTTTCCACAACAGATTCGGTGGCCGGAACACTGGCCGGTGCCACGCTCGGCGGCACAGCCACGGAGGGTTCGCTCACAACCGCGGCCACAGGTGCTTCGGCGGCCACGGCGGCGGCCACAGGTGCCTCGGCCTCGACCGGGGCCGCAAGCTGCGGCGCAACCGCCGCGACAGGCGCCGCTTCCGGTTGATCCGATGCTCGCAGCACCACCCCGTTATCTTGGATCTTCGCCTCGACCCGGCGCTGAATCTCGCGCTCGGCGATCTGATGCAGCATGGCTGCATCGGGCGTCGGGGGCTCTGCCCCGAAATATCGGTCCCCCGCCGCAAGATCGCGGAAGTATTCGGCAATCGCCTTCATCGTGTTGAAGGGATCGTCAAAACCCTCGAGGGTACAAGAGAAGGTCCCGTAGGAGACCGTTAGGATTTTACTCGCACCGTTCATCGGATGTCCGCTTTCCGCCAGTTCGACTACGCCAATCTACCGTATTGATGATCGTTTTCATGGACAGATAGGGGTAATTTGAAGGATTGATTATGGCCCACGAACGCTCGAACTGCCTCAATTCGGAAAACAGTATCGCCATGAATGCCCCGATTGTCCAATCAACCGATGGGGTCACCCTTGTCGGCGGCGGCCCTGTTTCACAGGCCGAATTCCGCATCGCGACCGCCCGCGCCCCAAGGATTCTTGCTGCAGATGGCGGGGCAGACCGTGCCCTTGCCGCCGGTTACGCGCCCGAGGCGGTGGTGGGCGACTTCGATTCCATTTCTACCCATGCCCAGGCCACGTTGGGCCCAGCGCGATTGTTCCCGATTCGCGAACAGATGACCACGGATTTCGACAAGGCCCTGCGTTCGGTCGCGGCGCCCTTCACGCTGGCGCTGGGCTTCACCGGCGCGCGCGTCGATCACGGGCTGGCCGTGTTCAACAGCCTTGTCCGCCATGCCGACCGTCACTGCATCGTGATTGGCCCGCGCGACGTGATCTTTCATGCGCCGCCTGAGCTGACCCTCGCACTCACACCCGGTGACCGCCTGTCGCTTTTCCCCATGTCCCCGGTTACTGGGCGCAGCGGCGGGCTGGAATGGCCCATCGACGGTTTGGATTTTGCCCCTGCGGGCGTGATCGGCACCTCGAACCGGGTCACTTCTGCCAAGGTCCATCTCGAGATGGACTCCCCCGGCATGCTGGTCATCCTGCCCCGCGCGCGGCTGGACGTGGCGCTCAGATCGCTTCTGGGGGCGGCATGGCAGCCGCCCGCCGCTTTGCCTGCGCGCTGATCCGCTCGCGGTGGATGACATAAAGCCCCGATGACACGATCACCGCGATCCCGGCCCATGTCATCGGGTTGGGGAAATCGCCAAAGATCAGATAGCCCAAGGCCACCGCCGCCACGATTTCCGTGTAGTGCAGCGGGGCCAGCGTCGCCGAAGGTGCGAATTTCAGCGCATAGGTCATGCACATATGGCTGACTCCGGCCCAGAACCCCACGCCGAACAGCCACAGCCAGTTCCACCCCCCGGGCATCACCGGGTCCAGCTGCGCCCAGCCCGTTCCGTCAAGCAGCACCATCAGCGGCACGCAAATAACGATACCGGCAAAGGACGTATGCGCCTGCATGGTGACCGGGTGCATATAGGCCGCCATGGCCCGAGTCACCAGCATGTAGAAGGCAAAGAAGAACGCCGTCCCCAGCGGCCACAGGGCCACATAGCCGAAAGCCGCGATGGATGGCTGGATCACCAACAGCGCCCCGCCAAAGCCCACGGCACTCGCCGCGATCCGGCGCGGCCCCACCTCATCCCCAAAGATCAGACTGCCCAAGATCAGCAGGATGAACGGTTCCACAAAAGCAATCGCCAGCGCATCCGCCACCGGCATCACCGCGATGCCGGACACGAAGCTGAAAGTGGACAGCATCAGAAACACCGCCCGCAGAAAGACAAACCCCAGCACGCGCGGGCTGACCGCCCATGGCAGGCCCATCCACCAGATCACAGGCAGCATCAACGCCCCCTGCACCACAAACCGCGCCGTGGTGATCTGCCCGACCGGAATGCCGTTTTCCGCCGCCAGCTTCGACGACACATCCAGCAGCGGTGCCAGTGCGCAGAAGGCCAGCATCAGAACGATGCCCGGAAAGATGCGGTCTTGTCTCTGCGTCATGGTCCCTTCGCTCTATCCGCCGCCGCCGGGCCTTGTCCATTCTGATAGCGACGCGCAACCCGCCACCCCCGCCATCGCGGTTCTCCTTGCGAAAAGGCCGGCTCGGATGCCATGTTAACTAAGATTAACAATCCCCCGTGCGCCACGCCGCCCGCCTCGGAGACTCATGTGCTCATCCTGCCGCAGGCTCGGCTTGCCGTCCTCGCCACCCCCAAGGCGGCGTCGCAAACGCTGCGCGCGGCCCTGCGCCCTTTCGCCATCATCTCCGGCCCCTTCGCCGAGGCAGGCAGCCGCCACATCAGCGCGATGGTCTATCACAAGCACTGGCGGCACCGCGCCGAACGCGTGGCGGGGGCGGCCCTCGAAACCGTTGCCGTCATCCGCGATCCGCTGGATCGTGCGGAAAGCTGGTATCGCTATCGCCAGCGCAAGATGGAAGGGGAACCGAACAGCACGCGCGGCATCGCCTTCGACAGCTTTCTGCTCAGCGCCGCCCAGCCAGAGCCCCCCTCCTATGCCAGCATCGGGGATCAGGCCCGCTTTCTAGGTTGGGATGGCACGGCCCCTCAGGTCGACCATCTCTTCGCCTTTGACCGGCTCGATCTGATCGCCGCCTTCCTGTCGGATCGTTTGGGGCAGACCCTGCTCTTGCCGCACCGCAACGCCTCACCCAGCCGCGCAACGCTCCAGCTTGCCCCGGCCACCGCGCAGGCCCGCGCCGCCTTTGCGGCATCACACGCCACGGAAGAGGCGCTGTATCAGCGCGTCATGGCCGCCGGCGGCTATCTCAACAGTTCGGCACGTTGACGGCCAACCCACCAAGG
>PNND01000319.1 GCA_013824045.1 Rhodobacter sp.
CGGCCATGATGAAGGGGCTGGGCGCTGCAGGAGGGGCGAAGGCCACGTCAGTGTCAGGTGATGGCCGCCTCGCGGATGACGGTCAGGCGCGGGTCGGTCAGCTGGAAGCCCGGTTTGGCGATGACCACGACAGTGACATCCCCGATGCGCAGTTCGGTGAAGGGGCCTTCTTCGGTGCTGCTGTCGTAAGGTACGTCCACCGCGGTGAGTTCGCCGGTCAGTGCGCTGTCAATCTCAAGGATCAGGCGGTCTGTGGCGTCAAGATTCCGGATGAAGGCGGGATCGCGGCCTGCCGTGACGTGGTCGGCGTCGACGCCGAAGATGATCTGATCATTGCCGTCGCCTGACAGGACGGTGCTGCCCATCCCGGCGCGGATGGTGTCGTCGCCGTCACCATCCTGGATGAAAACGTCTTGTGTGGCTGCCGCATCGACAATCACGGTGTCGTTGCCCGCGCCCATCTGGAGCGTGTAGAATCCCTCCGCGTCGGGATCGGTGGTGCCGGGACCGCTTGCCGTGATCGTCGCGCGGTCATCGCCGTCGCCGCCGAAGAAGGCGTCGACGGCGCCCAGTGGCGTGCCGCGCTGGCCCGGGGCATTTGCGTCGGAGATGTAGGTATCATTGCCTGCCCCGCCATAGACAAAGGCGCGGCCGGTGCTGTCGGTGAAGCTGTCATCCCCATCGCCAAGCATGACAAAGCCGAGGCGTTCGAAATCCGCCCCGGTGACAGTGTCCGCCCCGTCGCCTGCAAGGACGAGGGGCTGGTTTCCGGAAAGGGTGATGCGGTCGGCCATATCGTTTCCGAAGCGGACGTCGTCATAGGTGCCGTTCATCGGAGGAGGGGGATTATCGAAAAACCCGGATGCCGAGGAGAAGGCTGTGCCCCGAGAGAAGGTGACATCGTCCTGCGTGAGCCCGGTCACGCCCTTGATCACGATGGTGGAATTGATCGGCCCCGTTTCGAAGCCGGACGGATCTTCTTTTTCCCAGAGTATGGAAAGGGTCGTGTCTGTGCCGTCATCGGTAAACGCGATTTCGGAGGGTGGGCCGTTCAGGTCGATCCGGAGCCTGTCGCGCGTCTTGTCGAAATCGGTGATGGTGACGGTGTCGGACGGGCCACCGGAGAAGCTATTGGAAAGCGCGCTGACGAAGAAGAGGTCCGAGCCGGAACCACCGGTGAGGGTGCCGCCGTTGGCGGAGAAGAGCGTGTCGTTGCCCGTGCCGCCGAAGCCCTGCGCATTGCGGCGGATGTCCAGGAAATCATTGCCCGCATTGCCCGCAACCCGGATAGTTTCGCCGCCCAAGGAAAAAGCTGTCAGCCGATCGTCGCCGCCACCGCCACGGAGCAGCGCGTTGGCACCGTCGTCGTTCTCGGCGGAGCGCCATGTCAGCACGTCGTTGCCAGCATTGCCGTGAAGCGTGCTGTTCCCCGTGCCTTCCAGCCGGTCAGCGCCGTTGCCGCCATAAGCGGTGCTGTTGTCTGCGGCGATCAGTACGTCATCGGCAAAACCGCCGTAGCCGGTGCTGCGGTCGGACAGGGTGATCCTGTCACGCCCGGTTTCGCCGTAGCCTGTGGCGCTGTCGGTCAGGGTGAGGGTGTCGGCCCCGGCGCGGGCGCGGATGGTATCATCGCCGTCGCCTTCCAGCGTGTCGGCACCAGCCGTGCCACGGATGAAATCCCCACCGGCGCGGGCCCGGGCGTTGCTGGCGTTGTCTTTGCTGTTGTTGTCATCGGGGGTGGCGTCATCCTCCCCGTCACCTGCACCCAGAGCGCCTGCGAAGGCGCCAGCGCCGAGAAGGGAAAGAAGCAACAGCATACTCATGACACAACACCCCAACAAAAACGCGCACCTTAGGAAAAACTTAAGGAAGCCTCAGGATTCGGTCAAAGATTTTCGCGTCAGGGGCGAGTGGCGGCCTGCGGGCGCGCGTCTGCCGGGCGGAGATGGGGCGGGGCGGGTCCTGCGGTATCTCGTCTCACCCCGCGCGCGCTGATTCTGCGCTGCAGCGTCGTGATTGGGGGCGCAGTTGCCCCAATCGACGGAACAAAGAGCCGCAGGCCCGGCGGGCGCGTGGCCGGGCTTTGTAAAAGCTGCATGGAACAATCACTTTGGCGCGACCTTCCCGGTTGCGGGCTTGGTGGACCTCTGCTACAGACCGCGCGAATTGACAGACGCAGGGGTTTCCCTGCGCCCTGGGATGCCCTTGGCCTGTGCAAGTTGCGCGCGGGCGTGGGGGCCAAGACAGCGGAAGGGTTGACGTGTCCGAACCAGCTTCGATCTCCTCCGGCATTGCCGCACGCTACGCCACCGCTCTGTTCGAGCTGGCGAAGGAAGACAAGGGACTGAAGGCGCTTGAGGCGGATGCCGAAGCGCTGGCGACGGCCCTTGCGGTGAGCCCGGAATTGAGTGCGATGATCGCCTCGCCCGTCGTATCGCGCGAGGATCAGGCAGCGGCGATTGCTGCGATTGCCAAGAAGATGAAACTGTCGGCGCTGACCGCCAATACGCTGGCGCTGATGGCCAGCAAGCGGCGGCTGTTCGTGCTGCCGCAGATGGTGGCGGATGTGCTGGCGCGGATCGCGGCGGACCGGGGCGAGGTGACGGCTGAGGTGACCTCGGCTGCGGCGCTGTCGGACGCGCAGACCAAGGCACTGGCCGCGACGCTGAAAGCGCGTGTCGGCAAGGACGTTAAGTTGAAAGTGGCTGTCGATGAAACGCTCATCGGTGGTCTTGTCGTCAAGCTGGGCTCGACCATGATCGACACGTCGGTCAAGGCAAAGCTCGCGGCTCTCCAGAATGCAATGAAAGAGGTTGGGTGATGGGAATTCAGGCTGCTGAGATCTCTGCGATCCTGAAAGAGCAGATCAAGAACTTTGGCAAGGATGCCGAAGTGGCCGAAGTGGGCCGGGTTCTTTCCGTAGGTGACGGGATCGCCCGCGTGCACGGGCTGGACAATGTTCAGGCCGGCGAGATGGTGGAATTCCCCGGTGGCATCCGCGGGATGGCGCTGAACCTGGAAGTCGACAACGTCGGTATCGTGATCTTCGGGTCCGACCAGGACATCAAGGAAGGCGACGTCGTCAAGCGGACCAAGTCCATCGTGGACGTGCCCGCCGGTGACGGCCTCTTGGGCCGCGTTGTGGACGGTCTGGGCAACCCGATCGATGGCAAGGGCCCGATCAAGGCGACCGAGCGTCGCGTGGCCGATGTGAAGGCCCCGGGCATCATCCCGCGCAAATCGGTGCATGAACCCATGGCGACCGGCCTGAAGGCCGTGGACGCGATGATCCCCGTTGGCCGTGGCCAGCGCGAACTGATCATCGGCGACCGCCAGACCGGCAAGACCGCCGTGGCGCTGGACACGATCCTGAACCAGAAGGTCTATAACGAGGCCGCTGGCGACGACGAATCCAAGAAGCTGTACTGCATCTACGTGGCCATCGGGCAGAAGCGTTCGACCGTGGCGCAGCTGGTGAAGAAGCTGGAGGAAACCGGGGCGATCGATTACACGATCGTCGTGGCGGCCACCGCATCCGACCCCGCGCCGATGCAGTTCCTTGCCCCCTATTCGGCCACCGCGATGGCGGAATATTTCCGCGACAACGGCCGTCATGCGCTGATCATCTATGATGACCTGTCCAAGCAGGCCGTGGCTTACCGCCAGATGTCGCTGCTGCTGCGCCGTCCGCCGGGGCGTGAAGCCTATCCGGGCGACGTGTTCTATCTGCACTCGCGCCTGCTGGAGCGTTCGGCCAAGCTGAACGAGGATTTCGGGGCCGGGTCGCTGACCGCGCTGCCGATCATCGAAACGCAGGGCGGCGACGTGTCGGCCTTTATTCCGACGAACGTGATCTCGATCACCGACGGGCAGATTTTCCTTGAAACCGAACTGTTCTATCAGGGCATCCGCCCGGCTGTGAACACCGGTCTGTCGGTGTCGCGTGTGGGCTCTTCGGCGCAAACCAACGCGATGAAGTCCGTCGCGGGCAAGGTGAAGCTGGAACTGGCGCAGTATCGCGAAATGGCGGCCTTTGCGCAGTTCGGGTCTGACCTTGACGCATCGACCCAGCAGTTGCTGAACCGTGGCGCGCGTCTGACCGAGTTGATGAAGCAGCCGCAGTATTCGCCGCTGACCAATGCCGAGATCGTCTGCGTGATCTTTGCCGGCACCAACGGCTATCTGGACAAGATCGGCGTCAAGGATGTGGGCCGGTTCGAGGCGGGTCTTCTGAAGCATCTGCGCACCAAGGGCGCGGCGCTGCTGGAGGACATCACCAAGAAGGACCGCAAGGTTTCGGGCGACCTGGAAAAGGCCATCCGTGCGGAGCTTGATGCGTTCGCCAAAGACTTCGCTTGATTTTGGCCCTGAAGGAGTAGGCAGATGCCCAGCCTTAAGGACCTGAAGAACCGGATCGGCAGCGTCAAGAACACGCGCAAGATCACGAAGGCGATGCAGATGGTCGCGGCGGCGAAGCTTCGCCGCGCCCAAGAGGCTGCGGAAGCCGCGCGTCCCTATGCCGAACGGATGAATGCCGTTGTGGCAGGGCTGGCGGCTTCGGTGGGCCAGTCCCCTTCGGCCCCCCGGCTGTTGTCGGGCACCGGTGCGGATAAGGTGCATCTTCTGGTGGTCATGACCGCCGAGCGTGGCCTGTGCGGCGGTTTCAACTCGTCCATCGCGCGTCTGGCGCGGGTGCGGGCGCTGGAATTGCTGGCGGCTGGCAAGACGGTGAAGATTCTGACCGTCGGCAAGAAGGGGCGCGAGCAACTCAAGCGTGATCTGTCGGCGCATTTCGTGGGCCATGTTGACCTGAGCGAGGTCAAGCGTGTGGGCTATGTCAACGCGCAGGCCATCGCGCGTGAAGTGCTGGCGCGCTTTGAAGCGGGCGAGTTCGACGTGGCGACGCTGTTCTACAACCGGTTCCAGTCGGTGATCAGCCAGATCCCGACCGCGCAGCAGGTGATCCCGGCCAAGTTCGAAGGCGGCGGCGTGTCGTCGCTCTATGACTATGAGCCGAGCGAAGAAGCCATCCTTGCGGACCTGCTTCCGCGCGGTGTTGCAACGCAGGTGTTCACTGCGCTGCTGGAGAACGGGGCATCCGAACAGGGTGCGCGGATGTCGGCGATGGACAACGCCACGCGCAATGCGGGCGACATGATCAACAAGCTGACGATCCAGTACAACCGTTCGCGGCAGGCGGCGATCACCAAAGAGCTTATCGAAATCATTTCGGGCGCCGAGGCGCTCTGAGTTAGCGGAGAGACAACATGGCACAAGGCAAAGTCACGCAGGTGATCGGCGCCGTGGTGGACGTTCAGTTCGAAGGCAGCCTGCCGGCGATTCTGAACGCACTCGAAACCGAAAACAACGGCAAGCGTCTGGTTCTGGAAGTGGCGCAGCATCTGGGCGAAAGCACGGTGCGGACCATCGCCATGGACGCGACCGAAGGTCTGGTCCGCGGCGCGCCGGTGCGCGATCTGGGCGCGCCGATTTCGGTGCCGGTGGGCGATGCCACGCTGGGCCGCATCCTGAACGTGATCGGCGAGCCGATCGACGAAAAGGGCCCCATCGCATCAACAACGATGCGCGCGATCCACCAGCCTGCGCCTTCGTTCGCGGAACAGGCGACCTCGTCCAACATTCTGGTGACCGGCATCAAGGTGATCGACCTGCTGGCCCCCTATTCCAAGGGCGGCAAGATCGGCCTGTTCGGCGGCGCCGGTGTGGGCAAGACGGTTCTGATCATGGAACTGATCAACAACATCGCCAAGGTGCACTCGGGCTATTCCGTGTTCGCCGGTGTGGGCGAACGGACGCGTGAGGGCAACGACCTCTATCACGAGATGATGGAATCGGGCGTTATCAAGATCGACAATCTGGCGGAATCGAAAGTGGCCCTTGTGTATGGCCAGATGAACGAACCGCCGGGCGCGCGTGCCCGCGTGGCGCTGACCGGCCTGACGCTGGCCGAACAGTTCCGCGATCAGTCGGGGACGGACGTTCTGTTCTTCGTGGACAACATCTTCCGCTTCACGCAGGCGGGTTCGGAAGTGTCCGCACTTCTGGGCCGTATCCCCTCGGCCGTGGGCTATCAGCCGACGCTGGCCACCGACATGGGCGCGCTGCAGGAACGCATCACCTCGACCAAGGCGGGATCGATCACCTCGGTGCAGGCCATCTACGTTCCGGCCGACGACCTTACCGACCCGGCGCCTGCGACGTCCTTCGCGCACCTTGACGCCACCACCGTGTTGTCGCGTGCGATCTCGGAACTGGGCATCTATCCGGCGGTGGACCCTCTCGACTCCACCTCGCGTCTGATGGACCCGGCGGTTCTGGGCGAAGAGCATTACAACGTGGCGCGTTCGGTGCAGGGCATCCTGCAGCGCTACAAATCGCTGCAGGACATCATCGCCATTCTGGGGATGGACGAACTGAGCGAAGACGACAAGCTGACCGTGGCGCGCGCCCGCAAGATCCAGCGCTTCCTGTCGCAGCCCTTCGACGTGGCGAAGGTCTTCACCGGTTCGGATGGCGTGCAGGTTCCGCTGGAAAAGACCATCGCGTCGTTCAAGGCTGTTGTGGCCGGTGAATACGATCACCTGCCGGAAGCCGCCTTCTACATGGTGGGCGACATCGACGAGGCCGTGGCCAAAGCCCAGCGTCTTGCTGCGGCAGCGGCATAAGGGGGCAAGCCAATGGCAGGCACGCTGCAATTCGACCTTGTGTCGCCGGAGCGGAGGTTGGCTTCCGTTGCCGCGAGCGAGGTTCAGATCCCGGGGGCCGATGGCGACCTGACGGCGATGGAGGGGCATGCCCCCACCATCACCACGCTGCGCCCCGGTATCCTGAAGGCGATCTCGGCCGAAGGGGCGAAGTCCTATGTCGTGACCGGCGGCTTTGCCGATATCACTGCGAGCAGCGTGTCGGTTCTGGCCGAACGTGCGGTTCCGGTGGAAGAGGCCAATGCCGCCCTGTTCGACGGTCTGCTGGCCGAGGCGCGCG
This sequence comes from Rhodobacter sp., assembly GCA_013824045.1. Taxonomy (GTDB): domain Bacteria; phylum Pseudomonadota; class Alphaproteobacteria; order Rhodobacterales; family Rhodobacteraceae; genus Paragemmobacter. The sequence goes on from PNND01000319.1 coordinate 7,006, forward strand.
AGGCCGCGGCCACATCGGCCGACAAGGATGGCGCGGACAAGCTGGTGGCCGACATTCTGGCGATGCGCGCGGCGGCAGGCCAATAAGCGCGTCCGTTGGGTAGAATTTGAAAGGCCCCGTTGTCATGGCGGGGCCTTTTCTTATGGTGGTCTTGTGATGTGCATGAGCGGGTAAAGAGTGAGCAATGTCCGGATGAAACAGCCAAAGATGAACCGCATGTCAGCCAGCAGGATCGGGATATTGCAGGGCAGTCGTGTCCTGTTTTCGGATTTCGCGTCAGACGGGGTGATGTGGACGGGCAGCGGCGACCGCGAGAGCCGGTTTCACGTCACATTTTCCGAACCTTTTCGCGGCGCGCCTGCGGTGATGGTGGGCATTTCGCTGTGGGACATGGACCACAAGACGAACATGCGCGCCGATCTGACCGCCGAGAATGTATCGGAAAAGGGGTTCCAACTGGTCTTCCGCACCTGGGGCGACACCCGCATCGCCCGTATCCGCGCGGATTGGACAGCCATCGGCCCCGTGCGGGACGAGGATGACTGGGATATCGCGTGACCTGCTAGTGCTGGCAGGTCAGCACATCGTCATTTAACTGGGTGCCGGTGACCGTTGTCCGCCGAAAGACCGGGGCCTGAAGAGCCCGGCTTACCCCCGCACATACATGCCTTCATAGATCGGGACGAGCGTATCGGTTTCGAACAGCGACGACACGCTGGTGCCGTTCCAGATGTTCAGGATGGCTTGCGCAAAGACCGGGGCGGTCGGCACGATGCGGATGTTCGAGGCGGCGCGCACTTCATCTGTGGGGGCGATGGAATCGGTGATCACCAGCGACTTCATTACCGAGTTTTGCACCCGCTCCACCGCCGGGCCGGAGAGCACGCCGTGGGTGATGTAGCTGTGAACCTCGGTCGCGCCGTTTTCAATCAGCACCTCGGCCGCCTTGCACAGGGTTCCGGCGGTGTCGCAGATATCGTCCACGATGATGCATTTGCGGCCGCGCACATCGCCGATCACCGTCATCCCCGCCACTTCGCCCGCCTTCTCGCGGCGCTTGTCCACGATGGCGAGGGGGGCGTTGATCCGCTTGGCCAGTTCGCGGGCGCGGGCCACGCCGCCCACATCGGGCGAGACGATCATCAGGTCTTCCAACTGGCCCTTGAAGTGATGTTCGATATCCAGCGCGAAGACGGGGCTGGCATAAAGGTTGTCCACCGGGATGTCGAAGAAACCCTGAATCTGCGCGGCGTGCAGATCGAGCGTCAGCACACGGTCCACGCCCGCGCGCGTGATGAGGTTGGCCACGAGTTTCGCGCTGATGGGCGTGCGCGCCTTGGCGCGGCGGTCTTGGCGGGCATAGCCGAAATAGGGGATCACGGCGGTGATGCGCGCCGCCGATGACCGACGCAGCGCATCGGTCATGATCAGCAATTCCATCAGGTTGTCATTGGCCGGGTTCGAGGTGGACTGGATGATATACATATCCTCGCCCCGGACATTCTCGAACACTTCGACGAAAATCTCCTGATCGTTGAACCGTTCGATCCGCGCGTCGACAAGGTTCACCGACATGCCGCGATGCATCGACATGCGGCGGGCGATGGCCTTGGCCAGCGGCAGATTGGCATTGCCGGAGATCAGCTTCGGTTCGGTGATGGCGGGCATGGGGAACTCCGGTGGGCAGCCTGAGGAGGGGGCGGATTCGGTGCTGGACACGCCTTATCACTGCGTTACGGTCTTGCAAACCGAGGCTGAACCGGGGGTGGGCAAATGGTGCAGATCGACTACTTTTTCGCGGTGATTTCGCCCTTTGTCTATTTGGCGGGGAACCGGCTGGAACAGATCGCGGCACGGCAGGGGGCGACGATCCGCTATATCCCGATCGACGGGCCAGCGCTGTTTCCGCGGACGGGCGGGCAGGTGCTGGCGGAACGGCATGAAAGCCGTAAGGCGTATCGGTTGCAGGAGCTTGCCCGCTGGTCGCGGCGGCTTGGGATGAAGCTGGATCTGCAGCCCGCGCATTTTCCGGTGAACCCGGCACCTGCCTCCTATGCCATCATCTCGGCAGCGGCGGCGGGCGGTGGTGATCTGGCCGGGCTGGTGCGGGCCTTTCCCCGCGCGGTCTGGGCCGAGGGGCGCAATATCGCGGATGATGCGGTGGTGAAGGAGATCATGGCAGAGAACGGCTTTGACCCCGCCATCGCGGATCGGGGCATGTTCATGGCCGCCGATACCTATGTCCGCAATCTGGATGAGGCGGTGGCGCGCGGCGTGTTCGGCCTGCCCTTTTATATCGTGGG
>PNND01000368.1 GCA_013824045.1 Rhodobacter sp.
CCGTGACCACGCCGGTCGTCATCGCCTCGACCATACCGGCCATCAGCCCGGCATCCAGCACGGCCACCCCGGTTGCCTCGCCCGCCCCTTCATCCAGCGCGCAGATCAGCGCGGGTTCGGGCAGCATTTCCACGATTTCGGCCAGACTCCGCCGCTCCACGCGAAAGCCGGACAGGCGCAACGGCACCCCCATCTCGTCCTGCACGGCGCGGGCAAGCGCCAGAGACCAAAGGCGTGCCAATGCCTCGCTGTCTTCTGCTGCAGGGCCACCTGCGCGCTTCACCCGAACCAAAGCCATCCAACGATCCCGCACCGCTTTGGCGCAGGATGCGGGTAAAATGCCAAGAAAGGATTAAGCCGCCTTCTGGTCCAGCCGAAGCGGCAGCGTCACGCGAAACGCCGCCCCACCCTGCCCGGGCAGATAGCTGATGGTTCCGCCCAGATTGGCCATCACCTCTCGGCAAATCGCCAATCCCAGCCCCGCCCCCCCGGCCCTTGTCTGATCCGTCAGCCGGGCGAACTTCTCGAAGATGATCCCCTGGCTCTGCTTAGGGATTCCCGATCCGTTGTCCACGAAATCCACCGACACCCGCCCCGACCGCTGCCGCACCGTGATCTTCAACTCCGGCGCACCCGAATCGCAATACTTCCGCGCGTTCGAAATCAGATTGATGAAAACCTGCACCAACCGGTCGGCATCCGTCCGCACGAACAGGTTCTCGCTGGGCAAATCGCGGTGAATCTCGAACACCCGCTCCGGCCGCGTATGGCTGGCCGAGGCCAGCGCCCGATCAATCAACTGCTGCAGATTGGCAAGGCTCAGGTTCAACTGCACCGATCCGTTTTCCAGCACGCTCAGATCCAGCAGATCATCCAGCAACCGCGTCAGCCGGATTGCTTCTTCATGGATGATGCGCCCGTAATTCGCCACCATCTCAGGGGGCAGGTCGCCTTCGGTCAGGATTTCGGAAAAGGCGCGGATGGATGTCATCGGCGTGCGCAGTTCATGGCTGATCTGGCTCAGGAAGGCATCCTTCTGCACCGACAACTGGGTCAGCTTCTCATTCGCCTCGCGCAATTGCCGCGCGGTGCGGGTCAACTCCTCGCGCTGGCTTTCCAGTTCCGCCGAATATTCCATGATCTGCGCGGTTTCATTGGCCACCGCCATCAGGTCCTCAACCGAAACCGTCGCGCGCCCCACGATCTGGCTGATCATCGCATGGGCCGTCGCCGCCCCCACCGAACCGGCCAGCCGCCGTTCCAGCCCCGCCACAAAATCCGGCGTCGCGTCGGGCAGGTATCCCTCCTTGCCCTGCCCCCGCGCCTCGGCGGCAAACACCGCCAGCGCCGCCTCCTTGCCCAGAATCCGCTGGGTCATCACCAAGAGCGCCTCCGGTTCCGCCCGCCCGCGCGCCCAGCCCTGCGGTCCCGCCGCCTCAGCATCGAACACATTCACAAAGGCCGCGCCCTGCATCCGCTCCACCGGCCCCGGAAAGGTGAACAGCGACACCGCGCAAAAGGCCACGGTGTTGAGCACCATCGACCAGAACAGCGCATGCAGAAGCGGGTCCATCCCCTCCACCCCGAACAGCGCCTGCGGACGCAGCCAGCCGATCCCGCCCGGCCCCTGTTCGAACACCGCCACTGACAACGCCGCCCCCGGCCCGAAAGACGGCAGATAAAGCGTATAGGCCCAGACGACAAAGCCCGTCAGCAGCCCCGCCACCGCCCCCACCTTGGTGGCCCCGCGCCAGTAAAGCCCGCCCACCAGCACCGGCAGCACCTGCGCCATGCCGACAAAGGCGATCAACCCGATGGCGGCCAGTGCCGCCGATCCGCCCGAAAACCGGTAATACAGATAGCCCAGCGTCAGCACCGCCACGATGGCCAGCCGCCGCGACAGGATCACGATCCGCCGCACATCCCCCGATATGGCCGCCTTTGGCCGTAGCTTCAGCCAGATCGGCATCACCACATGGTTCGAAACCATTGTGGCCAGCGCGATGCTTTCCACGATCACCATGGATGTCGCGCTGGAAAACCCGCCCAGAAAGGCCAGCATCGCCAGTGCCCCCTGCCCCTCGGACAGCGGCAGGGTCAACATGAACATGTCCGGGTTGGAACCCGCAGGCATCCGCTCCAACCCCATCACGGCGATGGGCACGATGAACAGGCTCATCAACAGCAGATAAAGCGGAAAGGCCCAGCTTGCCCGCGCCATGTGCCGTTCCTCGCCATCCTCGACGATCATCACCTGAAACATGCGCGGCAAACAAATCACCGCCGCCGCCGAGACGAAGATCAAGCCTGCCCACCGCCCCGGCTGCAATTCCCAATCCGCGATGGGCGAGGCATCGATCCGTTCGATCATCTCCGCTGGCCCACCGGCCAGCCCCCAGACCACGAAAACCCCCACCGCCAACAACGCCACCAGCTTGACCACCGCTTCCACGGCGATGGCCAGCACCACACCGTGATGCTGCTCCTTGGCATCCAGATTCCGTGTCCCGAACAGGATCGTGAACAAGGCCAGCCCCGCCGCCACCCAGATCGCGGTGGAATCCCGGTCCGGCAGGGCCCAGCCTTCCGGCGTTTCGCTGGCAAAGACGCCAAAGGACAGCGTCACCGATTGCAGTTGCAGTGCGATATAGGGCGTCGCCGCCACCACGGCGAGCAGTGTGACCACCACCCCCAGCAGGTTGGATTTGCCAAAGCGCGAAGAGATCAGGTCGGCAATCGATGTCACCCGCTGCTGCCGCCCGATCACCACCAGCTTGCGCAACAACAGCCACCAGCCCACGAAAACCAGCGTCGGCCCCAGATAGATCGTCACGAATTCCAGCCCCGACCGCGCCGCATAGCCGACCGCGCCATAAAACGTCCAAGCTGTGCAATAGATCGACAGCGACAGCGTGTAGATCATCGGCGACCGCAGCCACCCGATCCGCCCCATCGCCGCCCGCCGCTCGGCCAGAAACGCCACAAGGAACAGGCAGGCCACATAGGCCAGACAGGACAGCACGAGGATGTTGAAGGGCATCTCTAGCGCTCCTCGCCCTCGTCGTCGGCGCTCTCACCGGCAAGCCCGGGCGCCATCAGCGCCGCCACCAGCACCAAACCGATCCAGACAGCAAAGAGATAGATGCCATCCCGCGCCGTATCGGGACGCGTGGTATCACCCGGCGACCACAGGATCGGCACCAGAAAGAGCAGCACGCCCAGAACAGGCAGCATCCGCGCCGCATCCCGCAACCGCCGCTTGCGATAGCTTCCGCGCTTCAGAAACAAAGGCGCGCGTGGCCGCCTCATCGCGCCACCAACTCCCGCACCGAGGCAAGTATTTCGGCATTGGAAAAGGGTTTGGTCATGAACCGGCTCACCCCGGCGCGCTCTGCCGCCTCCCGGTCGCGCCCCTGTCCCTTGGCCGTCAGCATCAGCACCGGCACCGCTTCCGTCACCGGATCAGCCCGGATCGCCTCCAGCACCTCCAGCCCCGAACAGCCCGGCAACATAAGATCGAGGATCACAAGATCATGCCGCGCTTCCCGCACGGCCTCAGCCGCACCGATCCCGTCCGCCATGGTCGAGACCTGCCAGCCATCTCGGCTCAGGATGAACCGGATCGCCTCGGCTATGTTCGGCTCGTCCTCGATCAGCAGGACATGGCTTGCCATTCCGCGCTCTCCCCCTGTTCGGCCATGGCGCATCTGCTGCACGCCTGTTTCCTCCCGGCCTGCCATGACGATGCGCAATTCCGCGCCCCGTGTCAAAAGCCCAGTGTCAAAAGCCCTGTGTCAAAAGCCGCGTGTCAGAAGCCGCGTGTCAGAAGCCTTGGGTCAAAAGCCATTCACGCTAGCGCAGGTCCTGTCACTCCAACTCGCCCATGATCGAAGGCTCCCGCCGCGCCGGGCAGCCGGCCCGCGCACAGACCCGGCAACTCGTCCCCACCTGCACGGCCATGCCGCCTGTCACCGCCCCCTCTACCGGCCAGACCAGCATCGCCGCCTCGCGCAACTCCACCCCGCCCAGCCCCTCGGGATGGCGTAGGTCGCACCAAGCCAGCGCCCGGAACCGCCGCGCCCCGCGCCCCACCGTCACCAGATCCGCCAGCACCGGGCTGCCCGGCCGGCCCAGAGCGGCAAAGATCGGCCAAAGCGGGCAGGCCGCGCCAAAGCGCGGCACGGCAAACCCCTCGGCGGGTTTGCGAAAGACCATCGTCCCCGACCCGTCACAGACCACCAACCCCGCCGCCGCCCCCGGCCGCAAGGCCAGCCGCCGCATCACCGCCACCACCGACAGGCCCGCCGCCTGCGCGATGCGCAACGGGTCGGGCCCCGCAGGCGCGGCCTGCGCCACCTCCGCCTCCAGCACCGCCAAGGGCAGCGCCGCCGCCTCCTCCACAGCCCGCGCCACCCAGTCCCGCGCCAGAACGCGCGCGCCCCCGGATACCAGCCCCGCCACCTCGCCCAGCACCGCCTCGGGTCCCGCCCCGCCGGGTTCCAGTTCCGGCAGATGCCAACCCCGCTCCGCGAGCCAAGCCTCAAGCTCCTCTTGCGGCGCGGCTATCCCCTGCACCCCGGCCTGTTCGGACCCGTCCAGATAGGCCACCAGCGCCTCCGACCCCGCCGCCAACCGCTCGCTATCGGCAAACAGATTGCGCTGGAACCGCTCGCGCCATTCGGGGGCAATCTCGCCCGGTTCGGCCAGAATCTCCGCCGTCGACCGCACCGATGACACCGCCGACAGCATCTCATGCAACGATGCCGACAGATGCGGATCATGCGTCATGCGGTCGTTCAGCGCCTCCACCGCCCGCTCCAGCCCCGCCGCCCGCCGCTCCAGCGCGATCAGCGCTGCCGCCCAGCCCGGAAATCGCCCGGCAAATTCCTCCACCCGGTCCAGTTCCGCGCCGCTGCCTTCGCCCGCAGCCGCCACCGCCGCCCGCAGATCCTGCAGCAGGCTGCCCCCGGCCCCCTCGCGCAAGGCAGCCAACGGCATGCCCAGCACCCCGGCCAGCGCCTCCAGCAAGTCCGGTGTCACCCGCCTGCGATTGTGCTCGATCAGGTTCAGATAGGATGCCGAAACCCCGGTCTCACGCGCCACATCGGCCTGCCGCAGCCCCAGCGCCAGCCGCCGCTCCCGCAACCGCGTCCCCGTCAGCGCCGACATCGGCATTGCTTGGCCCTCCCCCGGCAATGGCTACAGATTTACAAGCGCAGGAAAACTTTACAACTGCCGCTTCATCTTGGCCCAAATACCCAATTCCGCCGGCCCCGCCGCGCCACCCAAAAGAAAGACGCGCGCAGGTTTCCCCGCGCGCGCCTCATTCTGCCGTCACAAAGTGCTTACTGAAGCGCCTTGTCCGTGATCGCCGTGGTAAAGGCCGCCGCATCCGGTGCCTTGGTGATGGCCGGGTTGTCCGGGCTCACTGCCGCCAGCAGCGCCTCGACCGTTGCGTTGAAATCGGCCGGGTCCAGCGCGCCGTTCGACCCTGCGGTCAGCTTGGCCACTTCACCCATCATGTAGGTCTGGTGCTCCAGCGTCTGCAGGCCGGTCTGGTCGGCATCCACCACGATCTGCGCGGCCTCTGCCGGGTTCGCCTCGGCATATTTCCAGCCCTTCATGGAGGCGCGGACAAACCGCACCATCTTGTCCTCAAAGGCCGGATCGGCCAGTGCGGACTCCATCACGTAAAGCCCGTCCTCCATGACCTTCACGCCCTGCTCGCCATAGCTGAAGAAGGTCAGCTGGTCCGGCGTCAGCCCGGCATCCAGCACCTGACCATATTCGTTATAGGTCATCACGCTAATGCAGGCTGCCTGTCCGTTCAGCAGCGCCTCCACGTCGAAAGCCTGCTTCAGAACGGTCACACCGCCCTCGCTGCCATCGGTCGCAAGACCCAGCTTCGCCATCCAAGCGTAGAAGGGATACTCATTCCCGAAGAACCACACGCCCAGCGTCTTGCCCGGGAAATCGGCGGTGCTTTCCACGCCCATATCCTTGCGGCACACGAAGGAAAGCCCCTGATTCTTGAACGGCTGCGCGATGTTCACCAGCGGCACGCCCCGCTCGCGCGCGGCCAGTGCGGCGGGCATCCAGGTGGTGATGACATCCGCGCCACCGCCTGCGATCACCTGCTCGGGCGCAATATCCGGCCCGCCGGGCAGGATCGACACGTCAAGGTTCTCTTCGTCATAGAACCCTTTCGCCTCGGCCACGTAATAGCCCGCGAACTGCGCCTGCGTCACCCATTTCAACTGCAACCGCACCTGATCCTGCGCGCTGGCCGTACCTGCGGCCAAAAGCGCCATCAGCGCGCCCGTCATCAAACCCTTCATCATGTCATCGACCTCCATGTCGTCAGTATCGTTGTCATTATCCCCGCACTCTCTGGGAGGGATGCCAGAACGTGACCCGTCTTTCGATCATGGCCACGAAACCGTAAAACAGCGTGCCCGAAAGGGCTGCCACGAAAATCTGCGCCCAGACCATCGGAAGCGCAAGCGATCCGACAGCGGTCGAGATGCGGAACCCCATCCCCCGGGTGGGAGAGCCGAAAAACTCCGCAACAATCGCCCCGATGACCGCCAAGGTTGTGGCAATCTTCAACCCGTTGAAGATGAAGGGCATCGCCGCCGGCAGCCGCAGCTTCAACAGCGTCGGCCAATACCCCGCGCCATAGGTCCGCATCAGGTCGCGGTGCATCCGGTCGCTCGCTGTCAATCCCGCCACCGCATTGACCAGCACCGGAAAGAACACCATCGCGAAGACCACCGCCGCCTTCGATTGCCAGCCAAACCCGAACCAGGTCACCATGATCGGCGCCACCCCCACGATGGGCAACGCCGCCACGAAATTGCCCACCGGCAGCAGGCCCCGCGTCAACAGTTGCGACCGGTCCACCAGCACCGCCACCACCAGCGCCGCGCCGCAGCCCATCACATAGCCCGACAGCGCGCCTTTCACGATGGTCTGCACAAAGTCCGACCACAGCAGTCCAAGGTTTCCCCCCACCGTCGCCGCCACCACCGATGGCGCGGGCAAAATCACCTCCGGCACGGCCAGCGCCCGCACCGCACCTTCCCACAGCACCAGCACGGCAAGCCCGAACAGCACCGGCGGCACCAACCGCAATGGCCCCGCCTTCACCCGCCCCGCGATCCAGACATTCACACCCCAAGCCACCAGCCAGAACAGGACGGCCCCCCACAGCACCATCATGGCCGCACCCCCATCATCCGGTCCGCCCCGCGCTGCAACGCCCCGACCGCAAGGATCAAGAGCCCCGCCACCAACGCCGCCGCAAACAGCGAGGCCCACATGAGCAAAGGCTGGCCGAACTGGCTCGCCACCAGCATCCGCGCCCCCAGCCCTTCAACCGCCCCGGTCGGCAACTCGCCCACAATCGCCCCCACCAGCGCCGCCGCAATCGCAACCTTCAGGCTGGCAAAGAAGTAAGGCATCGAAGAGGGCAACCGCAGATACAGAAAACTCTGCCACCCATTCGCATTCCACGTCGCCAACTGGTCCAGTTGCATCGCATCGGGCGACCGCAACCCCTTCACCATCCCCACCAGCACCGGGAAGAAGCTCAGATAGGCGCTGATGATGGTCTTGGAGACCAACCTGTTCTCCACCCCCAACGCCTCCCCCAGCGATAGGGTGTTGGACAAGACCACGATCATCGGCGCCAGCGCCACGATGGGGATGGTCTGGCTGATCACCGCCCAAGGCATGACCGTCGCCTCCATCACCCGGAAATAGACAATCCCGATCGCCAGCGACACACCCAGCAGAATGCCCATGGCAAAGCCCGCCAGCGTCGCCTCCATCGTCACCCAGCCATGATAGACAAGGCTGCGCTTGCTCGTGATGGCTTGCCCCGTGATCCCGTCCCACAGCGCCACCGCCACCTGATGCGGCGCGGGCAGCAGCGGCCGCTCCAGCGCCATCGTGGCCCGCACCACCTCGCCAAATCCCGGCGTGGTCCCCGCCCGCTCGGCCTGATCATAGACCCAGGTGGAATTCATCCACACCGCCGCCACATACCAGATCACGACGATGATCCCCAGCACGGCCAGCACGGGCAAGGTTTTCCCCTTCATCCCCGCGCTCCTTGCGGCCAGGCGATCAACGCCACCGCCACTATCCCCAGCACCACCCCGCCGCCTGCATCCCCGTCAGCCGCTCGCCGAACCACAACACCCCGATCAGCGCCAGCGCCACCAGTTGCACCACCGATGAGATCGCCACCGCCAGCGCCAACCCGCTTTCCCGCATCAGCCGCACCATCATAAGGTTGCCCACCAGAAAGCAGCCCAACGCCAGCGCCAAGGTCGGCCATTGCCCAGACCCCGCATAGGCCCGCAGCACGGAATTCGCCGCGATAAAGGCAACCATCGCCCCCGAAAGCCACAGCATCAGCCCCGCGCTCACTCTAAACCCCCGGCTTCATCTTGGCCCAAATACCCAAAAGCACCGCCCGCCACAGGCACCACTGTAACCGGATAGCCTCTGCCTCCCTTGGCACGGAAAAGGGTCGCACAGCGCAAAGTCTCACACCTCATCGCCATGCCCCGCCCGCAGGCCCTCGCGCACCCGATGCGCGATCTCGATAAACTCGCGGCTATCGCGAATGTCCAAGGGCCGCTCCTTCGGCAGCGGCGAGTCGATCACATCCGTGATCCGCCCCGGTCGCGGGCTCATCACCACGATCTTCGTGGACAGATAAACCGCCTCGGGGATCGAATGGGTCACGAACCCGATGGTCTTTCCCGTCGCCGCCCAGAGCTTCAGCAATTCCTCATTCAGCCGGTCCCGCACGATCTCATCCAGCGCGCCAAACGGCTCGTCCATCAGCAGGATATCGGCATCAAAGGCCAGCGCGCGCGCAATCGAGGCCCGCTGCTGCATCCCACCCGACAACTGCCAAGGAAATTTCTTTCCGAACCCGCCCAACTCGACCAGATCCAGCACCCGCGCGATCCGCTCAGCCTGCTCGGCCTTGGAAAACCCCATGATCTCAAGGGGCAGCGCGATATTCCCCGCAATCGTGCGCCACGGATACAGCCCCGCCGCCTGAAACACATAACCATAGGCGCGCTTCATGCGCGCTTCGTCCGGGCTCATCCCGTTCACCGTCAGACTGCCGCCCGTCGGGTGCTCCAGCGCCGCCACGCAGCGCAAGAAGGTGGTCTTGCCGCACCCCGACGGCCCGATGAAGGACACGAAATCCCCCCGGTTCACTGTCAGGTTCACGTCCTTGAGCGCATGCACCGGCCCATCCCCGGTCTCGAAGG